>JAQXHW010000059.1 GCA_029007475.1 Oscillospiraceae bacterium
CTTAAAATCTGTAACAGCAGCGAAAACAATATTTATATAAGCATCCACCAAAACAAGTTTCAGCAGAGCAGCTGCAAGGGTACCCAGGTCTTTTATTCTCCAAATAACGATATCAGCAAAGCCTTTGCGGAAGCGGTGCAAAGCACCGTTAAGAATCTTCTTCAAAACGACAACGATAGAAAAATAAAGCCCTCAAACGGCTCAATATATATCCTCGATAACTCAGAAGTACCCTGTATTTTAGTAGAATGCGGCTTTATTTCAAATCCCGACGAGGCATACTTGCTATCCACTGAAGAATATCAAAAGCAAATCAGCTTTGCTTTATATTTAGGTTTTTTGGACTTCTATAACAATTTTTATTAGGATGTGATTATATGGCAGGAAAAATAAAAAATGTATATATATGCAGCGAATGTGGATACGAGTCACCTAAGTGGTACGGAAAATGTCCCTCCTGCGGAGAATGGAACACCATGAACGAGGAGGTTGTAAACAAAACCTCAAGCCCCGCATCATTTAATAAGGCTCCTGCCGTCTACTCAAAGCCTCTAAGTATCACGGAGATATCGACAAGAGATGAGCACAGATATGTCACAGAAATCTCAGAGCTTGACAGGGTTTTAGGCGGAGGTATTGTCAAGGGCAGTCTTATTCTTTTAGGCGGTGACCCCGGTATCGGTAAATCAACCATTCTCCTGCAGATTTGCCGTCATCTCTGTAACAGCCTTAAAATACTCTATGTTTCAGGTGAAGAGTCGAAGCGTCAGCTAAAGCTCAGAGCAGCAAGACTTAATGCGGAAAATGATAATCTACTGGTCCTTACCGAAACCGACGTACAGGTAATTGCTGAGGTCATCCGAACCGATAAACCTGACCTCGTTATGATAGACTCAATCCAGACAATGTCAATTTCAGAGCTAAATTCTTCTCCGGGAAGCGTTACTCAGGTAAGAGAGTGTACCAATTTCCTTATGAGAGTTGCTAAGAGCTTAGATATCCCTATGATTGTAGTAGGCCATGTTAATAAAGAGGGTTCTATCGCAGGTCCTAAGGTACTTGAACATATTGTCGATGCCGTTTTATACTTTGAGGGCGACAAGCAGATGTCTTATAGAATTCTCAGAGCCGTTAAAAACCGTTTCGGTTCGACCAATGAAATCGGTGTATTTCAAATGACCGAGCAGGGACTCGAAGTAGTAGAAAACCCCTCAGTGATGCTCCTTTCGGGCAGACCTAAGAATGTATCAGGCACCTGCGTAGCGTGTACCATGGAAGGCACTCGTCCTATTTTAGCCGAGGTACAGGGACTTGCCTCTGCTACCGCCTTCGGCAATCCCCGACGTATGTCCACGGGCTTTGATTACAGCCGAATGGCGCTCTTGGTAGCAGTTCTTGAAAAGAGGGCGGGATATTATTTTTCTAATTCAGATGTTTATGTAAACGTTATAGGAGGACTTCGTCTTGATGAGCCGGCAACAGATTTAGCGGTTGCCATGGCTCTTGTATCAAGCCTTAAGGATATACCTATCGGTGACGACGCAATAGCTTTCGGTGAAATAGGATTAGCCGGCGAAATCAGAAGCGTCTCACATGCACAAGAACGTGTTAATGAAGCCGCAAGACTTGGATTTTCACGAATAGTTCTGCCTTTCCATAACCTTTCGCGTGTAAGCTCTCCTGAGGGTGTAGAGCTTATTGGAGTCAGAAATGTTCGTGAAGCCTTTGAGGCCCTTGTGTAATATGAAACACCGTGTACTGATTTCACCGGCGGACAGCAAACTTATTAATGAGCTTTCTAAGTATAATATCGAAGCGGTATTCACCGCTCCTGTGGATAATCTTATTGAATACGAGAGATTTCATGCCGACATTCAGCTTTTACGACTAAAGGACAGCTTTTTTATTTATAAGTGCGTAGCTTCAAAATACAGTGTCCTAAAAGATAAAAAGCTGATTGTCTGCGAAGATCCAAGACCTGAATATCCCTTTAATGTAGCTCTTAACGCAGCATTTTTAGGAGATAAGCTGCTCTGTAAAGAGAGCTCTCTGAACAAAGAAGTAAAAAAATTCTGCGAAAAAAGCGGCACAGAAATTATCAATGTAAACCAAGGCTATACTAAATGCTCAACGCTGGTATTAAACGAAAGAGCAGTAATTACAGCAGACAGAGGAATAGCCAATACTTGCGATAAAAACGGGGTAGATGCTCTCCTGATAAGTGAGGGGAATATTAAGCTCTCAGAAACCACCTACGGCTTTATTGGCGGCGCTTCAGGGGTAATAGGGGATACCGTCTACTTTTTCGGTAATGTAGAGCTACATCCGGATTTTATGATAATCAGCGAGTTTATCGAAAGTCAACAGATGAAATACGTATCACTTACGGATAAAATTCTAACCGATTTAGGCGGATTTGTATTACTGAATTGAAACGAAACCTAATATGTAAGGACAGGCTGCAAGTAAACTTTGCGGTCTGTTTTTTTGCCTGTTCGCAAATCGAACATTTGTGCTTGTCAGATTTTATGCAAAGGGTTCAGACCTAATACATAGTCAGCAGAAACCTTATATATGGTACAGAGCTTAATAAGCAGATGCAGCGGCAGCTCACGAACTCCTGATTCATACTTAGAATATTGTTCCTGACGAATACAGAGAATATATGCGATTTCAGCCTGACTGTATGAATGAGAAAGTCTAAGCTCTTTGAGTCTTAAGTTGTAGAGATTTTTCATTTTATCCTCGGGAAATACTTTATGTGCGTTTGAAAATAAATAAATATGTCTCAAATCACAAGAAAACTATATCACAGGAATTGTGAAAATGATGTAGGATATTGTATGAAAAAAACTTTGAGAAAAATTTTTATACAACAATATTTTATCAATAGACACAAAATACAAAAATAACCAACCGAACATAACTCATAAGTATAATATTTTTCATATTTTTCAAAACTGTAAATATGATAGAATATGATATGTTTCGCTCTATACAAATCGTAATAATTACAGCCTGTATAATTATTCTTTCGCTTAACCCTCCCCTAAATTACACAAAATATTCATTTTGTGTAATTTTCTATATAAGAAAATACATCCCTATTTTTTGTGATATAATCAAAGAAATTAAATTCCGAATGAAATTTGAGGTGGCTTTAATGTCTGCTGATTTTAGAAAAGATGCGTTTCCAATTCTGAAAGATTACCTTTTCTATCTTCTGACAATTAAGGAAAAATCCGAACGAACGGTTAACGAATATTTTATCGACCTGCGAACTTTTTTCAGGTTCTTGAAATTTAAGCGTGGTTTCGTACCAAAGGAAATCCCTTTTGATGAAATTAAAATTGACGATGTGGACCTTGAGCTAATTAAGTCTGTTACACTATTTGACGCTTACGAATTTATGGATTATGTAAAAACCGAAAGAAGCAATAACTCCTCTACCCGACTCAGAAAAACTTCTTCCCTAAAAGGCTTTTTTAATTATCTCAATGTCAAGAAGCACCTAATAGATTCAGACCCGTTTACGGAGCTCGAAACGCCAAAGCAGAAGAAAAGCCTGCCCAAATACCTGACCTTGGAACAAAGCGTCCGGCTTTTAGAAGCTGTTGACGGCAAACACAAGGAACGGGATTATTGTATTCTCACACTTTTTCTTAATTGCGGACTTAGACTTTCTGAACTTGTGGGACTAAACGTAACCGATATTCGTTCTGATAGCACCGCGAGAGTAATCGGCAAAGGTAATAAAGAGCGCGTCATTTATCTAAATGACGCCTGCATATCCGCAATAGAGGCCTACTTAAAGAAACGTCCTAACGACGGTCTTATAGACAGAAACGCCCTATTTATCAGTAATCAACACCGCAGGATGAGCCGCGAAATGGTACAGAAAACCGTTCAAAAATACTTGAAAAAGATTGGATTAGATGCACAAGGATATTCCTGCCACAAACTCAGACATACCGCCGCTACTCTCATGTATCAGCATGGAAACGTGGATATCAGGGTGCTAAAAGAAATATTGGGCCACGAAAATTTGGGTACAACTGAAATATATACTCACCTAAACTCTCAGCAGCTTGCAAACGCTGCCGACTCCAATCCCCTATCAAAGGTTAAAAGTAAAAAATAGGAGGCAAAACATGAACTTTACCCACCTGAAATATGCAGTTGAGATTGCTAACTGCAAATCTATTAACAAAGCCGCCGAAAAGCTCTATGTAGGACAGCCGAACTTAAGCCGCGCTCTTAAAGAGTTGGAAGCTGACTTGGGAATTACTATATTTGAAAGAAGTCCGCGAGGTATTTCACTCACTCCCGACGGCGAATTCTTCATACAATACGCAAAAAAAATTCTCAAGCAGATTGACGATATCGAGTCTCTGTTCAAAACAGAAAGCCACAGCAAAAAGCGCTTTGCCATATCGGTACCTCGAGCAAGCTATATCACCGATGCTTTCTCAAAATTCACAAAGTCTTTTGATAAATCCGATACAGTTGAGTTTTTCTATAAAGAAACAAACTCTATGAGAACAATTAAAAACCTCACGGAAAACGACTATAAGCTCGGCATAATCAGATACGGTGAAAACTTCGACAGATACTATAAAATTATGATGAAAGAGAAGAATTTGAGCTACGAAATGTTAGCGGAATTCAGATATGTGCTTCTCATGAGCAAAGATTCACCTTTAGCTAAGCACGAAAAAATTACCTATGCCGATTTAGCCGATTATATTGAAATTGCTCATGCAGACCCCTATGTGCCATCACTCCCATTTGCAGAGGTAAAAAAAGAGGAGTTTCCCGATAATTCCACAAGAAGAATATTCCTCTTTGAACGTGCAAGTCAGTTTGAAATTCTCTCTCAAAATCATGAGTCCTTCATGTGGGTGTCCCCCATTCCTAAAACCCTCCTTGACCGTTACGGACTTGTGGAAAAAACCTGCGAAGAAAATCAAAAAAAATATAAGGACGTTCTTATTCACAACAAGGACTATACCTTATCCGAGCTGGATAAGAAATTTATTGATTATCTTGTTGCCGCAAAAAAGGAAACCATTGATAAACACAGGGGTTAACAGGCAGACTATCAGGTTGAATATAGTTATGCAATTTAAGCATAACTATATAATAAATAAGCATTTCACTTATTGAGCTATATTATATATAATATGTATGCAGATATTGTTAAATATTTAACAATTCATTTTTTTACCAAGGAGGATAACATAAATGGACAAAGCTAATTACAACATCATTGATAGTGTAGAAAAGCTGGAAGCTACCCTAACTTTGATGAAGAAGCAACAACAGATTTTCGCATCCTACACTCAAGAACAGGTAGATAAAATTTTCCTTGCGGCTGCTTCCGCTGCCTGCAACGCAAGAATCCCTCTTGCGAAGATGGCAGTTGCGGAAACAGGTATGGGTGTTGTCGAGGATAAGGTTATAAAAAACCATTACGCCTCAGAATATATTTATAACGCATACAAGGACACTAAGACCTGCGGAGTTATTGAGGAGGACAAGGCCTACGGAATCAAGAAAATTGCAGAGCCTATAGGAGTTATTGCTGCCGTTATCCCCACAACTAACCCCACTTCAACAGCTATTTTCAAGTGTCTTTTAGCTCTAAAAACACGTAACGCAATCATTATATCTCCCCATCCCAGAGCAAAAGATTCCACTATTGCCGCCGCAAAGCTGGTACTTGAAGCAGCAGTCGCAGCAGGTGCTCCGGAGGGTATTATAGATTGGATAGACGTTCCATCACTTGAGATGACAAACACAGTCATGAAAGAGGCTGATATAATCCTTGCAACCGGCGGTCCCGGTATGGTTAAGGCTGCATACTCAAGCGGTAAGCCTGCCTTAGGTGTAGGCGCCGGCAATACACCCGCTATAATTGATGATACCGCCGATATTCTTTTAGCTGTAAACTCAATTATTCACTCCAAAACCTTTGACAACGGTATGATTTGCGCTTCCGAACAGTCAGTTATTGTTCTTGAAAAGGTATATGACAAAGTAAAAACTGAATTTTCTGAAAGAGGTTGTTATTTCCTCAACCCCGAGGAAACAGAAAAGGTTAGGAAAACAATTATCATCAACGGTGCCCTCAACGCAAAGATTGTAGGTCAAAAAGCCGCTGTAATTGCAGAGCTTTCAGGTGTTACCGTACCTGCTGACACAAAAATTCTTATCGGCGAGGTTGAATCCGTAGAGCTTTCTGAGGAATTTGCTCACGAGAAGCTCTCCCCCGTTTTAGCTATGTATAAAGCAAGAGATTTTGAGGACGCACTGAGCAAAGCTGAACAGCTTGTTGCTGACGGCGGATTTGGCCACACCTCCTCCATTTATCTAAACGAAATCACCGAAAGCGAAAAGCTCTCAGAGTTTTCCGCAAGAATGAAAACCTGTCGTATTCTCGTAAACACGCCCTCCTCACAGGGCGGTATCGGCGACCTTTACAACTTCAAGCTAGCACCTTCGCTTACCTTGGGCTGTGGCTCCTGGGGCGGTAACTCGGTATCCGAAAACGTAGGTGTTAAACATCTGCTCAACATTAAAACTGTGGCTGAAAGAAGGGAAAATATGCTTTGGTTCAGAACACCTGAGAAGATATATATCAAAAAAGGCTGCTTACCTGTTGCTCTTGATGAGCTCAAGAACGTTTTGGGTAAAAAGAGAGTATTCATTGTAACCGATCGCTTTCTCTATGAGAACGGCTACACAAAGCCCATCACCGATAAGCTGGATGAAATGGGTATTGCCCACACAACCTTCTTTGATGTAGAGCCCGACCCAACCTTAGCAAGCGCTAAGGCAGGAGCAATACAGATGCAGGCTTTTAAGCCTGATGCTATTATCGCTCTCGGCGGCGGCTCAGCCATGGATGCTGCTAAAATCATGTGGGTACTTTATGAACACCCCGAAGCAGACTTCATGGACATGGCAATGCGCTTTATCGACATTCGCAAAAGGGTTTATACATTCCCGAAAATGGGCGAAAAAGCATACTTCATTGCTATTCCCACATCGGCAGGCACAGGCTCTGAGGTTACTCCCTTTGCTGTTATCACCGACGAAAAAACAGGTGTTAAATATCCTCTTGCCGACTACGAGCTTCTTCCCAAAATGGCAATTATTGATACAGATTTCCACATGTCAGCACCTAAGGGACTGACAGCAGCTTCAGGTATTGACGCTGTAACTCACGCTGTCGAGGCTTACGCTTCTATGCTTGCCACCGATTACACAGACAGCTTAGCTCTCGGCGCACTCAAGACAATTTTCGAGTATCTTCCCAGAGCTTACGAAAACGGCAGCACAGATATTGAAGCAAGAGAAAAAATGGCAAACGCCGCTACAATGGCAGGCATGGCATTCGCAAATGCCTTTCTCGGAATCTGTCACTCTATGGCTCATAAATTAGGTGCTTTCCACCATTTACCCCACGGTATAGCAAATGCTCTTTTGATAGAAGATGTTATTCGTTTCAATGCTGACGAGAAGCCTGTTAAAATGGGTACTTTCTCACAGTATGACCATCCTCACACTCTCCGCAGGTATGCAGAAATTGCCGAGCACTTAGGAGTCAAGTGTGAGAATGACACCGAAAAAATGGAAGGACTTATTGCTCTTATCAACGAGTTAAAAGCAAAAGTCGGTATTAAAGATACTATAAGGGATTATGGCGTAAGCGAGGAAGTTTTCCTATCTAATCTTGACGAAATGGTAGAGCAAGCCTTTGACGACCAGTGCACAGGAGCAAACCCCAGATATCCCCTTATGAGCGAAATCAAAGATATGTACCTTAACGCCTACTACGGTAAGGACCGCAAGAGTACAAAGCCCGAAGCAACAAACTAAGGAGGTAAAGTCATGAATTTAGACAGAATTATTGCCGTACGAAACACAAAAACCATTTACAGAGATTCATCTAAGTGCTATAAGGTTTTTAATAAAGACTACTCAAAAGCCGATGTTCTCAACGAGGCATTAAATCAAGCAAGAGTCGAACAGACAGGACTTGCCATTCCTAAAATCTTAGAGGCAACAATGATTGACGGCAAATGGGCAATCGTCTCGGAGTTTATAGAAGGCAAAACCTTAGCAACACTCATGGAAGAAAATCCCGATAAACATGACGAATATTTAGAGCTATTCGTAAATCTTCAGCTTGAGATGCATTCAAAGACATGTCCCCTGCTTACCATGCTCAAGGAAAAAATGACAAGAAAAATATGTATGACTGACCTCTCGGCAACTGTAAGATACGACCTTCACACAAGACTGAACTCCATGCCCAAACACACAAAGCTCTGTCATGGAGATTTCAATCCCTCTAACATTATCATCACCAATGACGGCACTCCCTATATACTCGACTGGTCTCATGCTACTCAGGGTAACGCCTCGGCAGACGTTGCAAGAACATACCTTCTCTTCTGCCTAAAAGGAGACAAAGAAACCGCAGAAAAGTATCTCAATCTTTTTTGTCAGAAAAGCGATACAGCCAGACAGTATGTTCAGCAGTGGATGCCCATTGTTGCAGCATCTCAGTCAGTAAAGGGAAATGAACAGGAGAGAGAATTTCTCCACACCTGGATTAACGTTGTTGATTACGAATAAGGAGGACAAATATGAAAATCACCGTATGTATCGGCTCATCCTGCCATATTAAAGGTTCCCGTCAGGTTGTCGAAGAGCTCCAGCGTCTTATCAGCGAAAACAATGTAGGAGATAAGGTTGAATTGTCCGGCACATTTTGCATGGGCAGATGTCAGGAGGGCGTCTGCGTAACAGTAGAGGATAAGTTCTATTCGGTTAAGCCAGAAACTGTAAAGGAGTTTTTTGAGCAGAACGTGCTCAGCGGTCTTGATTTATGATTATACAAATTTGCGTTGGTTCATCATGTCACCTCAGAGGCTCTGAGGAAATTGTTAAGCTGTTCACAAAGGCTATTGAAAAATATAAGTTAGACTCAGAAGTTACCCTTGTGGGTAACTTCTGCGCCGCTAAATGTAACAGAATAGGTGTAACCGTTACTCTTGACGATGTAATCCACACCGGAGTAACACCCGAAAACTTTAATAGTTTTTTTGAAGAAAATGTTTTGAAGTCCTTAGGAAAGGTCGAATAATATACAATGGATTGCCTAACACTAAAAAAATCAAACTGCAAAAACTGCTATAAATGTATAAGAAACTGTCCTGTTAAATCTATTAGATTTTCAGGTAATCAGGCATACATAATCGGAAACGAATGTATTCTCTGCGGTCAATGCTTCGTAGTATGTCCTCAGGATGCAAAGCAGATTGTTGATGAAACAGAAAAGACAAAAGTATTATTACAGAGCGGCGATAAGGTAATCGCCAGCCTTGCTCCGTCGTTTATTGCCAACTACAAAAACGTGGGCATTGATTCCATGAAAGAAGCCCTAAAAAAATTAGGCTTCTTTGATGTTGAGGAAACTGCAATCGGCGCAACAATCGTCAAACGAGAATACGACGAAATGGTAAGAAATGAAAAAAGCGACATTATCATAAGCTCATGCTGCCATTCCGTCAACCTGCTCATTCAGAAGCAGTTCCCGAAACTTATCCCTTATCTTGCAGATATACTTTCCCCCATGCAGGCTCACTGCAGAGATATCAAAGCAAGATATCCCGGAGCAAAGACTGTATTCATCGGGCCCTGTGTAGCAAAAAAAGATGAGGCTCAGTACTACGAAAACATCGTAGACGCCACTCTCACCTTTGACGAGCTTACAGCCTGGCTGAAAGAGGAAAATATTGAGCTTGAAGAAAAAACAGAATACAAAGAGCACAGCAAGGCACGCTTTTTCCCTACAACCGGCGGTATCTTGAAAACAATGGAAAAGGACAACCCCAATTACACCTACCTTGCAGTTGACGGAGTTGATAACTGCATTGCCGCACTAAAAGACATTGAAAGCGGCAAAGTACATAAATGCTTTATCGAAATGTCTGCCTGTGTAGGAAGCTGTATCGGCGGTCCCGTAATGGAGAAACATCATCATTCGCCTTTGCAGGATTACCTGTCTGTTGCAAAATTCGCTGGAGAAAAGGACTTTGAAGTTGAATCTCCCGATAAAAAATACCTACTAAAGGAATTTACAAGTATTGAAAAGAAGCTGCAAAATCCCTCTGAGTCCGAACTTAAGGATATACTCCTTCAAATGGGTAAAACTAAGCCTTCGGATGAGCTGAACTGCGGCTCCTGCGGCTATAACACCTGCCGCGAAAAGGCTGTTGCTATCTATCAGGGAAAAGCCGATGTTTCCATGTGTTTACCTTTCCTCAAGGATAAAGCCGAAAATTTCTCAGATACAGTCGCAAGAAACACTCCCAACGGCCTTATCGTTCTTAACGAACAGCTTGAAGTTCAGCAGATTAATCACGCGGCACAAAAAATAATGAACATAAGATACGCTACCGATATTTTGGGCGACCAGGTAGTAAGAATTCTTGACCCCGGTGATTTCATGAAAGTTCTCTCAACAGGCAGAGAAATCAGAGATAAGCGCGTCTACTTAGCCGAGTATCAAAGATACGTGGAAGAAACCATTGTATATGACAAAGAATACAAGCTTCTTCTCTGTATTATGAGAGATATCACCGCCGAAGAAACAGAGCGAGAGAAAAAAGAGGATATCAGCCGTCAGACTATTGAAATAGCCGACAAGGTCGTGGACAAGCAAATGCGTATTGTTCAGGAGATTGCCTCTCTCTTAGGCGAAACAGCCGCAGAAACTAAAATAGCCCTAACGAAATTAAAGGAGTCCATCAGCGATGAATAATCTTTGTGCCGATATCGGTTACAAAAGTATAAACCACGAAGGTGAGCAACTCTGCGGAGACCATGTAGATATTGTTGAGCAAAATGAAAACTCAACGGTTATCGTACTTGCAGACGGCTTAGGAAGCGGAGTAAAAGCAAGTATACTCTCTACTCTCACATCAAAAATAATTTCAACTATGATGGCAAGCGGCTTAAAGCTTGAGGACTGCGTCTCAACAATCGCCGCAACCTTGCCTATATGCTCCCAAAGAGGCGTTGCCTACTCAACCTTCACTATTATTCACATTAAAGATAATGAGTACGCTGAGGTTATTCAGTACGACAATCCAAACGTAATCTTTATCAGAGACGGTGAAGTATCCGATTATCCTAAAAGCGAAGTGTATATCGGCAATAAGAGAATCCTAAAGTCCACGATTAAGCTGCAAGAGGAAGATATTTTTGTAGTCATGAGCGACGGTTGTCCTCACGCCGGAATTGGTATTGCCTATAACTTTGGCTGGAAGTGGGAGGATATTGCAGACTTCATGCAGACAATGGCAAGCGCAGGTTACTCTGCAAAGGTTTTAGCCACCATGTTAGTTGACCAATGCAACAAGGAATATGCCTACAAGCCCGGCGATGATGCCACCGCATGCGTAATTAAAATCCGAAAAAGAGAGCCTATGAATATACTTTTCGGACCTCCGAGAAACCCCGATGACTGCAATAGAATGATGTCGCTTTTTTTCGCCAAGGAAGGAAAGCACATTGTATGCGGAGGCACAACCTCATCTATTGTCTCGAATTATCTTAAGAAACCAATTAAAGCCAGCCTAAACTTCTCCGCAAGCGGACTTCCCCCCACGGCGGAAATCGAGGGCGTTGACTTGGTGACCGAGGGCGTTATAACGGTAAACAAGGTAATTGAATATGCTAAAGACGCTCTTGATAAAAACGAGCTTTATGATGAGTGGAGCGTAAACCGAGACGGTGCTTCAATGATATGCAGACTTCTCTTTGAAGAAGCAACCGATATTAATTTCTATGTTGGCAGAGCAGTAAACCCTGCCCACCAAAACCCCGACCTGCCCATAAACTTCAACATTAAGATGAATCTTGTGGAAGAGCTTTCAAGCTGTCTTACTAAAATGGGCAAAAGAATAAAAGTAAGTTATTTTTAATGGAGTATTGCTATGAGAAAATTTGACACAAAAGTACAACATCTAAAATATAAAGTTCTCAGAGAAGTTGCAAGACTTGCTTGGAAAGACGAGCTTTTGGAAAACATTCTTGAAATTCCGAAAACAATTGTCCCCGGCAACACCCCAACCATGCGTTGCTGCGTATATAAAGAGAGGGCAATCCTTACCGACAGAGTTAAAATCGCCATGGGCGGAGACGCCTCGAATCCAAACATAATCGAGGTAATCGAAACTGCCTGTGACGAATGCCCCATGGGTGGATATGATGTTACCAACTCCTGCCGCGGATGTCTTGCTCACCGCTGTGAGGATGTCTGCAAGCGCGGTGCGTTGTACTTCGACCACAATCACGTTGCACATATTGACAAAAGCAAATGCATCGACTGCGGTGCATGTGCAAAGGTATGTCCCTACGGTGCTATCGTCAACAGAAAACGTCCCTGTGAGAATGCCTGTAAAATCAAGGCAATCTATATGAAAGAAAACAAGGCCGCAGCTATTGACAACAACAAATGTATTCAATGCGGGGCCTGTGTATATCAGTGCCCCTTCGGTGCTATTACCGATAAATCCTATATTCTCGATGTTATAGATATAATTAAAAAAAGTGACAATAATAAGAATTACAAGGTTTATGCAGTAGTTGCCCCCTCAATATCAAGCCAGTTCACCTACGCTAAGTTAGGTCAGGTTATATCCGGACTTAAAGCCTTAGGCTTTCATACGGTAGTTGAAGCCGCTTTGGGTGCTGATATGGTAGCTGATGCAGAATCAAGAGAGCTTGCCGAAAAAGGATTTTTAACAAGCTCCTGCTGTCCCGCTTTCGTAAGCTATATCGAAAAGTCTTTTCCGGATTTAGTACCCTTTGTTTCACACAATCTCTCACCTATGGCTACAATAGCAAAGTATCTTAAAGATAAAGATGCAAGCTGCAAGGTTGTATTTATCGGTCCTTGTACCGCAAAGAAAGCGGAAGTACAGAAGGAATCAGTAAAGCCTTACGTTGATATCGCTATGACCTTCGAGGAACTTCAGGCACTCTTCGACAGCAAAGACCTTGATATTACTACCCTACCGGAGGGATATCTTGACAATGCCTCTTACTTCGGCAGAATATTTGCACGCTGCGGCGGACTTTCAGATGCTGTTGCACAGGGACTCAAGGAACACGGAGAAGAAGACTTCGTGCTCAAAGCGATATCCTGTGACGGTATTGAGGAATGTAAGAAGGCGCTTATGAGAAAGAACAAAAATGTTCTCGACGCCAACTTTATTGAAGGTATGGCATGTGTCGGCGGTTGTATCGGCGGCGCAGGCTGTCTGACCCACGGAGAGAAAAACAAGGCTGAAGTTGACAAATACGGCAGAGAAGCCTTGGAAAAAACAATCACAGATGCCATTTCTTTACTAAAATGATAATTTATTAACAAACTCCTTTACTTTATAACATTCATATAGTATAATCTTTGTTGAGTAGGACAAAATCCTACATAAAATTAATTAATGAAAGAGAGAAAACAACATGAAAAAAATCCTTGCTTTTGTACTTGCATCCCTTATGCTGCTTTCCCTGACTGCCTGTGCAGGCAATAATGCAAACAACACAACAACCACCGCAGCCCCAACCTCTTCGGTTATCAAACCCACCGAACTTAAAGAGGGCACCAGAGGCACAGCAACGTGGGAAACCTTTGAAAAGTATGTAACAGAGAATCCCGAAGCTACTCCCGATGAGATAGCTCAAATTCTCTGCGATAAACTCCAGGAGAACGAAGATTCCCCCATGATGGGAGTTATGCCTATTGAACCCGGATATCTCCCCGGTCTTTCACCTGAGAATACCGAAGTCGAAATAAAGGGATTCAAGTCAGGAGCTACTTTCGCACCTATGATTGGCTCAATTGCCTTTGTCGGCTATGTTTTCGAGCTTGAGGAAGGCGCCGACGCAGAGGCATTCATCGCAGAGCTTGAGAAAAACGCTAACCCCCGTTGGAATATCTGCGTTGAGGCTTCCGAAACAGTAATCGGTGCTGTTGATAACTTAGTACTCTTTGTTATGACTCCCGATGGAGCTGAAAACAGCTAATCTAATACAAAAAACATCAATTACAGCGGGTACCAATGTACCCGCTGTTTTTTGAAGAGGGGGGATATTTTGATATTTTCAAGTATTAGCTTTTTATTCTACTTTTTACCGATAGTTTTAATCCTATACTTTGCAGTACCTTTCAAGCTAAAAAATTTGGTACTTCTTTTATCAAGTTTATTCTTCTATTTTTACGGAGAGCCTATTTACGGTTTCCTGATGATAGGAACTATACTTTCTGCCTATATTCATGGATTGCTTATTGATAAATTCAAAGGAAAAGCCGTGGGTAAGTTTTTTCTCTGCACCTCGGTTATCATTCCTTTGGTTTCATTATGCTTCTTTAAGTACGCCGACTTCTTTATTTCAAATATAAATATTATTTTCGGCGGAAATTTTGATTTGCTCAAACTTGCTCTGCCTATCGGCATCAGCTTTTACACCTTCCAGGCCTTAAGCTATACCATTGACGTATATCGAAATGAGGTTGCCGTACAAAAGAATCTATTAAACCTTGCTACTTATATCGCTCTCTTCCCCCAGCTTATCGCAGGTCCTATTGTAAGATATGCTGATATTGAAGCAGAGCTAAGAGAAAGAACACACTCTTTTGAAAATTTCTCTTACGGCGTAAACCGATTTATCATAGGACTTGCCAAAAAAGTGCTTATCGCAGACTCCTTAGGCACGTTAAGCATGCTTCTTCACGACGGAGATGCTTCAGTCGTGGGCTATTGGGTTTACTCAATTGCAGTAAGTCTCCAGCTTTATTTTGATTTCTCAGGCTACTCGGATATGGCTATCGGTCTTGGTAGAATATTCGGTTTCCACTTCCTCGAAAACTTCAACTATCCGTTCGTTTCAAAAAGTATAGGTGAATTTTGGCGCAGATGGCATATATCCTTAGGCAGATGGTTTAGAGATTATCTGTATATTCCCTTAGGCGGCAACAGAGTAAAAATCCCCCGCTTTATATTCAATACTGCTTTAGTTTGGCTTTGTACGGGCTTTTGGCACGGTGCAGACTGGACCTTTATTCTTTGGGGACTGTATTTCGCAATTTTTCTCATAATAGAAAAGTTCTTCTTAAACAAGGTTCTAAAAAAGCTTCCCGCATTTCTCACCCATTTTTATGTTTGCCTTGTTGTAATGCTGAGCTTTGTTCTCTTTAGTTCAAACGGTCTTGAGAATGCTGTAAACGATTTTAAGTGTCTATTCGGCGCAGGAGATTTACCTCTTTTCACAAGCGAAACAGGATATTACCTCTTAAGCTACTCAGTTATTCTCGTTATGGCTCTCGTAGGTTCGACTCCTCTTATAAAGAGTGTTGTCCTCTCACTAAAGAGAAGAGAAATACTCAACAAGATAATAAATGTTTTAGAGCCGATTATTCAGCTCTCTCTGTTAGCTGTGATTACAGCCTACATGGTTGACGGCTCATTCAGCCCCTTCCTATACTTTAGATTTTAGAAAGGAGAAATGACATGAGTAATAAAATCAAAAATATCGTTGTAACTGTTTGCTTTTGCCTTTTCATCCTTTTCTTTTCGGTTATTGCAGTAGTAAAACCGCCTACCAAGGTATCTGAAAGCGAGCGCAGACCTTTAGCTCAGTTTCCCGAAAGCATCACCCTTGAAAGCGTTTTTGACAAAAGTGCAATAGAACAATTTGAAAGCTACACGGTTGACCAATTTCCGCTGAGAGAGGCCTTCAGAACTCTAAAAGCCTACTTCCACCTCGATGTACTTCGCATTAAGGAAAACAACGGTCTTGCGGTTAAAAACGGATATATCGCGGCAATTATAAACGATTTCAACGATGAGGTCATAGATTATTCACTCGGTAGACTCAGGTATGTTTCGGAAACGTATCTAAAGGATAACAAGGGTAATAAATACTTCGCCTTAGTTCCGGATAAAAACTATTATTTAGCTGAGGATTACGGTTACCCATCTCCCGATTACAAGGGTCTAAAAAACAAAATTACCGATATGTTTACGGATTTTGAATATATCGACCTTACGGATACCCTTTGCCTCGAAGCCTACTACAAAACAGACACGCACTGGTCACAGGATAAAATCATTTCTGCGGCAAACAAGCTCCTCTCATCAATGGGAGTAGACGAGGTTAAACCCGAAAGCTATACCTTAAACAGCATAAATGATTTCAAGGGCGTATACTATCTTCAAAGCGCCCTCTATCCACAGCCCGACACTCTCTATTACCTTACAAACGATACTATCAACAGCTATACCGTGTATGATTACGAAACTCAAAACGAAATTCCTGTTTACAGCAAAGAGCTTTTTGAGAGTAAAGACGGCTATAACTTCTTCTTAGGCGGAACAAAAGCTCTGCTTAGAATTGACAATCCGAAAGCAACTACCGACAAAGAGCTTATAATTTTCAGAGATTCTTTCACTTCGAGTATTGCTCCCCTATTAGCCGAGAGTTACAAAAGCGTTTATCTCGTAGACATTAGATACGTTATGCCTGACATTGTGAGGGAATATATCGACCCTGCCGACAAGGATGTGCTCTTTATGTATAGCTCGCTTATTCTTAACCAGAAATCTCTAAAATAACCCACAGACGCAAAAACACACCTATTCAAAATCGAATAGGTGTGTTTTATCATTAGGGAAACTGTGATTTATTCAGTGGTTCCTTAGATATCGTTTTTAATAATATCCTCGTAGGTTTCTCTATTAACAATTAATCGAGAGATTCCGTCCTTTACCATAACTACCGCAGGACGGGGAATTCTGTTGTAATTGGAAGCCATAGAGTAGTTATAAGCTCCTGTTGAAAGCACACAGAGAATATCTCCTATTTCTGTTTCGGGTAAAGAAACATTTTCCTGAATAAGGTCACCGCTTTCGCAGCATTTTCCTGCAACTGTTACTATGATTTTATTCTCCTTGTCGGCGCGGGTAGCGTTCATTACAGTATATTCTGACTTGTAAAGAGCATAACGAATGTTATCTCCCATGCCGCCGTCAACAGAAAGATATGTACGAACGTTAGGAATATTCTTGATACCGCCCACAGTATAGAGTGTAACGCCTGCTTCACCCACAATTGAACGTCCGGGCTCAACAGAAACAAAGGGAACTTTTATGTTTAGCTCCTCGCAGGTAGCTTTAACCTTATTGCTTACTGCCTCGATGTACTTCTCAAAAGGCTTAGGGCTGTCGGAGTCAACATACTTGATACCGAAGCCGCCGCCTAAGTTAAGTTCCTCAATTTCGATAGAAAGCTCATCAGAGATAGTTTTTATGAAGTTGAGCATTATTACTGCCGCATCCTCAAAAGGCTCTAAATCAAAAATCTGAGATCCTATGTGGCAATGAATACCCGTTAGGGAAAGATTCTTGTACTTTAATGTTTCCTTTGCAGCAGCAAGCGCTTCTCCGTTTTCAATAGCAAAGCCGAATTTAGAATCAATCTGTCCGGTTTTGATATAATCATGGGTATGAGCCTCAACGCCGGGCTTAATTCTAATTGAAATCGAAATCTTTTTTGAAAGCTCCTCGGCTATTGAATCAAGAAGACAAAGCTCATTTAGGTTATCAACGATAATCTTTCCGACTCCGTAATTAACCGCTGCTTTAAGCTCGTCATAGGTCTTGTTATTTCCGTGGAAATTGATGATTTCGGGAGGAAACTCAGCTTTCATTGCGGTATAAAGCTCACCGCCGGAAACTACGTCAAGTCCCAAGCCCTCACTTTTAACTATTCTGCACATTTCAAGACAGCAAAAAGCCTTGCTTGCAAAATAAGCTCTGCCGTTGCCGCCGTAATATTTCTCAAATGCGTTTTTGTAAGCACGGAGATTATTACGAATAACAGCCTCGTTCATAACGTAAAGGGGTGTGCCGTACTCCTTTGCTAAATCAATAGCATCACAGCCGCCTATCACGAGATGTCCCGCTGAATTTATCTCCTGTCCGGGATTAAGCATATCATACACCTTCTTCTTTTAGATATTTATCAATTACATTTTTGATTTCTTCAGTACCGTCGCCCTTGAGTGCGGAAAAAGGATAGCACTCAGCGCCGTACTGAGAGAGAAATTCTTTATAGTATTCAGTTTGGTTTTTTAGCTCGGTTTTATTGAGCTTGTCCATTTTAGTAAGTACTACAATGAAAGGAAAGCCTGCGTCGGAGAGATATTCAATCATTTGCACATCGTCCGCGGTAGGTTTATGACGTATATCGCAAATCTGAACAATCAAAGCAAAGTTTCTGTCCTGAGCAAAGTAACCCTCAACAAGCTCGCCCCATCGCTCTTTTTCTGCGTCTGAAACCTTTGCATAGCCGTAGCCGGGAAGGTCAACAAGCATAAATTCCTTAAGCTCAAAGAAGTTGATTGTAGCTGTCTTCCCCGGCGTGGCACTTACTCTTGCTAAACCCTTTCGGTTTGTTATTTTATTAATCAGCGAAGACTTTCCCACATTTGACCGACCCGAAAATACTACCTCCGGCAGACCTGACTGCGGAAGCTGAGAGGATATTCCGCAGGAAATGAGAAATTTTACGTTATTAGTGTTCATAAACTTATCCTCACTTTGAAAGCCTTGCTGCGCTGCTGTGTGCTGTCCTCTTGGCTGATTTCAAAGTTTTCTCCCCGGCTTTTACTGACTCGGTTAAGGCTAAAGACAAAACCTCATCAATAGTAGTTACAGGCACAAACTCAACGTTTGCCCGAATAACAGAGTCAATTTCAGTTGTATCAGGTATATTCTTTGATGGAATAATCACTGTTTTTATACCTGATTTATAGGCAGCGATTGCTTTCTCGCGTAGTCCTCCGATAGGTAAAACTCTGCCGCGCAAGGTAATTTCACCCGTCATAGCTAAGTCACATCTTACGGCTTTACCTGTTAAGGCAGAGCAAATGGCGGTCGCCATTGTGATGCCCGCAGAGGGTCCGTCCTTAGGCACAGCACCCTCGGGAGCATGTATATGGATATCTTTAGTCTTATAGAAATCTTCTTCAATGCCGTATTTGTCAGAGTTTGAACGGATACAGGTTATAGCCGCTTTTGCTGACTCCTGCATAACATCTCCCAAAGAGCCGGTAAGTTCGATTTTGCCTGTTCCGGGCATAACGGCAACCTCAATAGGCAAAATCTCGCCGCCTACGGAGGTCCAGGCAAGACCGTTTGCGACTCCTATCTGGTTTTCGGTAGAGAAAAAGTCCTCGGAATACTTAGGCACGCCTAAGTAACTCTCTAAATCAGCAGGAGTTATTTTAATTACTGCGTCATCATTTACAACGGATACCGCGGCTTTACGCATAAGCTTTGCGATAATCCTCTCAAGAGTACGAACACCGGCTTCTCTTGTATAGCGGTCAATCAGCATATAGATTGCTGAGTCGGTAATCTTAAACTGCTTTGATGTTAGACCGTTGTTGAGAAGCTGTTTTTTTACCAAGTGGCGCTTTGCAATATTAAACTTTTCCTCTCTTGTATAGCTTGAAAGCTCGATTACGTCCATTCTGTCGCGCAAAGGCTCCGGAATAGCGGAGAGGTCGTTTGCGGTCGTAATAAACATAACGTCGGAGAGGTCAAAGGGTATATCTAAATAGTGGTCGGCAAATGTTGAATTCTGTTCGCCGTCTAAAACCTCTAAGAGCGCAGATGTTGGGTCGCCCTTATAGTCGTTAGAGAGCTTATCAATCTCGTCAAGAACCATAAGAGGATTCATAGAGCCTGCCTTTTTCATGCCGGTGATTATTCTACCGGGCATCGAACCTATGTAGGTACGTCTGTGACCTCTTATTTCAGCCTCGTCCTTTACGCCGCCTAAGGAAATTCTCACGGATTTCCGGTTAATATCCTCAGCAATCGAGAGGGCAATAGAGGTTTTTCCGACGCCGGGAGGGCCTGCAAGACAGATGATATTTCCCTTTGATTTTGGATTTAGCTTTCTTACCGCCAAGGATTCAATAATTCTGTCCTTGACTTTTTCAAGTCCGTAGTGCTTTTTATCGAGAGCAGCACGCACTTTCTCAAGTTCGATTTTTTCTTTTGTATATGTATTCCATGGAAGCTCCAGACAGGTATCAAGATATGTTCTGATAACCGCTGCTTCCTGGGAGCCGTAGGGCATTCTCTCAAGCTTTGAACATTCTTTTAAGAGTACATCCTCAACTTCTTTAGGGAGGTTAAGGTTATAAATTTTTTCTCTGAGTTTATCCGCCTCTTGGTCAGGAGATTCATCCTCCCCTAACTCCTCCTGAATAGCCCTTATTTCCTCACGCAGATAAATCTCCTTTTGAGTTCTATCAAGGCTTGCCTTTGTTCGCTCAGAAATTTTTCTCTCAAGCTCTAAAATAACAAGCTCGTTATTAAGCATATCAATAAGACTCTCAGAGCGTTTCTTTACTGAGGTAAGTTCGAGAATTTCCTGCTTATTTCGGTAATCAATAATAAGATTTCCTGCAAGATAATCGGAAAGCTCGGAAGCACTTGTGGAGAGGCCTACCTTGAACATAATATCGGAAGGAAGCTTAGCATTAAGCTCAACATAGTTTTCGAATACCGATTTCATTGCGCGCACTAAGGCGGCCTCGGTATTTTCATTTGAGCATTTTTGCTCCTTAATCTTCTCAATATCAGCACAAAGGTAGTTCTGATTTTCCACAACAAAGCGAAGGCTTGCTCGATACAAGCCCTCAATAACTACTCTTATACCATTGTCGGGCTGTTTTACCACCTGAATTACTCGAGCAACAACACCCATCTGATAGAGGTCGTTAACCTCGGGCTGGCTCTGAGCTGCATCAAACTGAGCCGAACAGAAAATCAGCCTGTCGCCGTTCATAGCATGATTTATGGCGTTAATAGACTTTTTTCTGCCCACATCAAGATGCATAAGCATCTTAGGGAATATTACAATTCCTCTAAGCGGTACAACAGGTATATTCATAATCATAGGTTCATTAAGAGTCATTTTTAACCTCAAAACAGAAGATTAACCTACATTTTTCTCCAAAGATGTTTTCTTTGTTTTACGAGTTATTATAGGTTTTTCGGTGCCGCTGATTACATCGGCGGTAATTGTCACCTTAGTGATTTTATCGTCCTTTGGCACTTCAAACATGAGTTCGGTAAGATTTTGCTCCATAATTGAACGAAGTCCTCTCGCTCCTGTTTGCTGTTCAAGTGCTTTATTTGCGATTGCTTTGAGAGCATCGTTTTCAAATTCAAGTTTCACGTTATCGTAAGCAAAGAGCTTTTTATACTGCTTAACAAGTGAATTCTTAGGCTCGGTGAGAATTCTGACAAGAGCTTCCTCATCAAGACCCGAGAGAGCCGTAATAACAGGAAGTCTGCCCACAAGCTCGGGAATAAGACCGAATTTAACTAAATCGTGGGATACGACCTTTTCCATCCAATAGGTTTCGTTTAGCGTCTTTTTGTCAATAACATTAGCTTCGAAGCCTAAAGAGGAGGAACCGATTCTCTTCTCAACTACCTTCTCAAGACCGTCAAAGGCACCGCCGCAAATAAAAAGAATATTCTTCGTATCAATGGCGATAAACTCCTGCTGAGGATGCTTTCTGCCGCCCTGGGGAGGAACGTTAGCCACGGTACCCTCAATCATCTTGAGCAACGCCTGCTGAACACCCTCGCCGCTTACATCACGGGTAATCGAGGGGTTCTCTGACTTTCTTGAAATCTTATCAATCTCGTCGATATAGATAATTCCGGTCTGCGCCTTTTCGATATCATAATCAGCAGCTTGAATTAGCTTTAACAGGATGTTTTCTACGTCCTCACCAACATATCCAGCCTCGGTTAAGGTGGTTGCATCCGCAATAGCAAAGGGTACATCAAGAGCTTTTGCGAGAGTCTGCGCAAGGAGAGTTTTGCCGACGCCGGTAGGCCCTAAAAGAAGCACGTTGCTCTTTGAAAACTCTACGTCGTCGTCCTCATTGAATACTCTCTTGTAGTGGTTGTATACAGCCACAGCGAGAGTAATCTTGGCCTTATCCTGACCGATTACATATTCATCGAGTATTTCCTTGATTTCATGCGGTTTTAAGAGCTTTGAAGCGTCAATTGTCTCGGTAATGGGAGAAGGATCTGCAAAATCACCCTCGCTAAGAATTGACATACATAGCTCTACGCAGTTATCACAAATATAAACGCCATTTCCTGCAATCAGCTTGCCTACTGCTCCCTGCGGCTTACCGCAAAAGGAGCAGAAAACTTCGCTGTTATTGTTTGTATTTGACATTTTGTCCCCTTATCTTCTTTCGATTACCTTATCAATAATACCGTACTCAAGAGCCTGCTGTGCGGTCATGAAGTTATCTCTCTCGGTATCTCTTGCGATAACCTCGTAGGGCTGGCCGGTGTTTGCAGCTAAAATCTCGTTGAGTTTCTTCTTTGTGTGAAGAATGTGGTTAGCATGAATTTCAATATCGGTAGCCTGACCCTGAGCACCGCCGCTGGGCTGATGAATCATGATGTCGCTGTTGGGCAGAGAATATCTCTTGCCGGGAGTACCTGCGGCCAGGAGAAAAGCGCCCATAGAAGCTGCCATACCCATGCAGATGGTGGAAACATCGCACTTGATGTACTGCATTGTATCATAGATAGCCATACCGTCGGTAACGGAACCGCCGGGGCTGTTGATATAAAGGCTGATATCCTTTGAAGGATCCTGACCCTCAAGATAAAGAAGCTGCGCTACAACAACACCCGCAGAAGCTTGGTTTACTTCCTCATTGAGGATAATAATTCTATCATTGAGCAAACGGGAGAAAATATCGTAGGAACGTTCTCCGCGGTTAGTCTGCTCTACAACATAAGGCACGAAACTCATGCAAATCAATCCTTTCTAAAATAACTTTGACAAAAACAAGGGGTATTATTCAGATTATTTTACAGCGGTTGCTTCCTTAACGATTTCCATTGCGCGCTGAACAGCTAAATCGTCTCTCTGATCCTCGGTATCAACGAGCATCTTTACTCTGTCAAGCTCTACGCCGTAGGTTTCTGCTAAACGTGCAAGCTCTGCTTCAACTTCTTCATCAGTAACGGTGATATTCTCAGCCTTAGCAACTGCCTTAAGAGCAAGACGGAGTTTTACTCTGTTCTCTGCTTCCTTGCGATACATCTTCTTGAGACCCTCGATATCCATACCCATGTAACCCATGTAGGTATTCATATCCATGCCCTGTGAACGAAGTCTTGCGTCAAAATCGCGAATCATGTTGTTTACTTCGTTGTCAAACATGGCCTCGGGGATTTCACCCTCAACAAGCTCCATGAGCTTATCGGAAATCTGCTTATTGATATCGTTCTCTCTCTCGTCCTTAAGACGCTTAGAGATAGTCTCCTTAACTTCCTTCTTGTATTCCTCAACTGTTTCCTTGTCGCTGATGTCCTTTACGAACTCATCGTCAAGCTCGGGAAGCTCCTTAGTCTTAATTTCATGGAGGTTAATCTTAAACTGAGTCTGCTGACCCTTTAACTCCTCTGCCTGATAGTCCTCGGGGAAGGTTACGTCAATAGTAAACTCTTCTCCTGCCTTGTGGCCGATAATCTGCTCCTCGAAGCCGGGGATAAAGCTGCCGCTTCCGAGAGCAAGATTATAGTTTTCAGCCTTGCCGCCCTCGAAAGGAACATCGTTTAAGAAGCCTTCAAAGTCAATAACAGCTGTATCGCCGTTCTCGGCTGCTCTGTCCTCAACGGTAATCATACGGCTGTTTCTGTCACGAATCTTGTCGATTTCTTCGTTAATCATTTTCTCGGTTACGCGAACAGCCTTTGCCTTAACCTCAATCTCCTTGTAGCCTGCAATCTTCATTTCAGGCTCTGTAACGATAACTGCCTTAAATACGAACTCTGAGTCAGCAGATACTTCCTCAACTGCCTCAACGGCAACAATCTTGAGACCTGCTTCCTTAGCGGCAGCCTCTAAAGCTGCGGGATAGCAATCCTCGATAGCATCGGGATAGAATACATCCTTGCCATAGAGCTTCTCAACCATATGGCGGGGTGCCTTACCCTTTCTAAAGCCGGGGATAGATACTTTGCCGATATTTTTCTTGTAGGACTTCTGAACAGATTTCTCAAAGGTTTCAGCGTCAACGACGATTTCTAATTCGTACTTGTTTGTTTCTTTGAGAGTTGATGATTTTAAAGACATTTTGAAATTCCTCCATAAAATAAATGTTTTTTTGGTATATTCAAGCGACAGGCACAGGATAGAACTCTGTATAGTCGCATGAAATCAAGTGAAATTTTATTCCCTCATAGTCGCCTATTATTGCGTGCTTATGAGTATTGCTGCCGTGAAGATGTCCGTAGTAGCATCGCTTTATACCCTGAGCCTTTAGGGCTTCAATGAATTCTTCGCAAACAATAGTATCGTAAATGGGCGGATAGTGAAGAAAGACAACAGGCTCAAATCCGGTTTTTTTAGCTTCATTAATTGAAGCGTTAAGTCTGCCGATTTCTCGGTTTAATATTCTCATATCCTTTTCACCGGAAGATTCATAATTCCATCCCCTGGTGCCGCAAACGGCAATTCCATCGACAGCATAGGCATTGTTGAAAACAATCTCAATGCTGTGAAAGCCGTTATCATAAAGATATTCATCCATCTTCTTTTTGGTGCTCCACCAATAGTCGTGATTACCCTTGAGTAAGAGCTTTTTGCCGGGCAAGGAATGAAGGAAAGAAAAATCTTCATAACATTCCTCTAATTTCATAGCCCAGGAAACATCACCGGCAATAACCACCGTGTCACTTTCGTTTATAAGTCGGCGCCAATTATTTTCAAGCCGCTTAACGTAATCGTTCCAGCCCGAGAAAATATCCATTGGCTTATCGGTACCTAAAGAGAGATGTAAATCAGCTATTGCGTAAACCGCCATATTAGATACCTAAGGCTTTAAGCACATACTGAGGCATATCCTCTGACTCAATAACGGTGCTGAATCTATCCTCAAGAGTTCTTGTTGCCTCTAAGGGTGCGGGGATTTCGGTTTTTGTGAGTTCACTCAGAGAATCGACTATCTTGAACTCATCCTCCTCAGTAATCTCCTTACCCTCAACTGCGGAGAGAACAGCTCTTGAGAATTTATAAGGACTTGCTGTTGAAACAATCACTGCAGGCGTGGTGTCCGAGGTCTCATCAAGATACTTTTTATATACATTTACTGCTACGGCTGTATGTGTATCACAGAGGTAACCGCTGTCATTATATAGAGCAGAGATAGTTTCCAAGGTTTCTTCCTCAGAACAGAAGCCGCCGTAGAACAGTTCGGAAACAGCATTTTTAACGGTATCGTCAACTGTGTACTCACCCTGAGTTTTAAGAGCGTTCATATATCCGGCGGTTTTCTCGGAGTTTCTGCCGCTTAAGATGTACAAAAGTCTCTCAAGATTACTTGAAACAAGAATATCCATTGAGGGAGATACAGTAGTTATGAACTCTCTGTTTTTATTATAGTTACCGGTTCTAATGAAGTCGGTAAGAACATTGTTTGAGTTAGAAGCACAGATGAGCTTGTTTACGGGCATACCCATAGAGTATGCAAAGTAAGCGGCTAAGATGTTACCGAAG
>JAQXHW010000060.1 GCA_029007475.1 Oscillospiraceae bacterium
ATAACTGATTTAATAAGCTGCATGAACACGGCGGTTTTGCCTGAGCCTGTGACGCCGTAAAGAAGCGCTACGGCGGCTTTCTGTTCATCACACATAGCTTTAAGTCCGGAAAAAGCCCTCTGCTGTTCCTCAGAAAGCACAGGAAACTCAGCCTTTTCGCCACCGCCTGCTATGGCAGGAGCACGGAAAACCTGAGCGTCAAAATATTCGGCAATACCTTTTTTGACTACCGCATCAACCACAGCTGGAGTAACTCCCGTGTAATAGCAAATTTCCTTAACCGAGCACTCTCCTGCCGAAAGAATCAAATCCGCCACGGACTGCTGTTTCTCAGTCAGCTTTCCGGAAAACTCCTCGGCATTTTCAGAGAGTCGAAGCATTTTTTGAGACTTATCCCCTATCTTGCGAAAGGCATCGTCGGACTTGGTGAGAAAGCCCTTTTCGGCCATTTTCTCAAAGAGAGTAAAATCAGCAAGCCCAAAGGTATTCATTAGCTCACGGCGTTTTATGGGCTTCTGCTTTGAGTTTAGGTAGGTATAAACCCTTCTCTCCTCGTCAGACAGCTTCTCTAAGTCAGCTTTGCCTGCTGCCTCGTAGGTAACGGAAACGTCAAAGGAAAGTCCCGGAGGAAGCATGGTCTTTACCGCCTCAAAGAGAGTACAGTAATAGTTACGCTTCATAAATTCTGCAAGGGCGAGCATGGACTTTGTGAGCACAGGCTCCGAGTCAAGCTGTTCGCTTATGAATTTAAGCCCCTGAGCGTCGCCGCTCTTCAGGCTCATAACCACTCCCTGACGGTGACGGTTACCCCTTGCAAAGGGAACTTTTACTCTGCAACCGGGTCTTAAGTTTTCGGATAAAGCAACAGGTACTGCGTAGTCAAAGGCTTTGTCAAAATGATAGACCGTTCCCTCAACCGCAACAGATGCAATAAGGCTTTGCTCAGTCTTCATCCTGAGGCTCTAAGATGTTGAACTTGTGACTCTTGAACTCGTCAATAGCCAAAAGCACGGGCTTGTCGGTGGTGACTGTACCCTCGTCCTCAAAGTGCTGAGCGATTTCTCTTGCTCTTTTTGCTACACCGATTACCAGTGCGTAACGGCTCTCCTTGCCGCTTAACATATCGTCGATAGATGCTCTAATCATTTTATATACACTCCTAAATTATTGTTTGTTTTATTTTATCACCAAAGGGTGAAGTCAGTTTTTTTCGGATTCTTTCTTTACTATTGCGAGGACATCCTCAACAGCTTTATCTAAATCGTCATTTACTACGCAGTAGTCGTAAACCTCCGAGAGCTTAATCTCTCTCATGGCTGTCTCTAAGCGGTTTCTGATTTGAGTTTCTGTTTCGGTATTTCTTGCCCGAAGCCGCTTCTCGAGAGTTTCGAAGCTGGGGGGCATGATGAATATGCTAACGCAGTCGGGATAATCCTTGATTATGTTCAAGGCTCCCTGAACGTCAATCTCAAGAAAAACATTTTTGCCGGCTGCCAGCTTTTCCTCAACCTCGCTTCTAAGTGTTCCGTAGGAATTGTTGCAGTAGGTTGCGTGCTCCATAAAGCCGCCCTCGGCAACAATCGAATCAAACTCCTCACGGGAAAGGAAATAATAATGAACCCCGTTTTTCTCTTCGGGCCGAGGCTCTCTTGTTGTTGCGGAAACAGACAGACAGATAGAGTCATCCGCCTTGAGCAACTCCTTCATAATTGTTCCCTTGCCTACACCGGACGCTCCGGAATAGACATAGAGCTTACCGGGTTTTACGGTATCACTCATTTTTTTCACCCTCCTCAATTCTGTTTGCTATTGTCTCAGGAGATATAGCGGAAAGGATAAGGTGGTTGGAATCGGTGAAAAGCACAGCCTTGCACCTTCTGCCGTAGGTAGCGTCAACTAAGTTACCTTTCTGCTTAGCATCCTGGATAATTCTTTTTATCGGCGCGGAATCGGGACTTACAACCGCCACAAGACGTTTTGCCGTTACCACGTTGCCGAAGCCTATGTTTATGAGCTTCAAATAAATGACCTCATTTCCTGTATGTTAATTACTCTATGTTTTGAATCTGCTCGCGGATTTTCTCAATCTCGCCCTTGATGTTAACTACCTCATGAGCAAGCTTTGCATCCTGAATTTTTGAGCCGATAGTGTTTGCCTCTCTGTTCATTTCCTGAACGATAAAGTCGAGCTTTTTACCGATAGATTCGCTGACGTTCATAAAGGTGTTAAGCTGGGCGATATGGCTGCGCAGTCTGACGGTTTCCTCAGCTACCGCAACCTTGTCGGCAAATATGGCAACCTCGGTGAGAACCCTTTGGGGGTCGTAGGTGTTGCTTCCTAAAAGCTCCTCTATTCTTGAGCGCAGACGCTTTTCGTATTCCTCAACAATTCCGGGGCTGTACTCCTCAATAACCTCAACAATAGAAAGAATTTTATTTGCACGGGATAAAACATCCTCATAGAGCTTTTCGCCCTCAACCTCACGCATTGAAATAAATTTATCGACGGCTTTTGAAGCTACCGAGAGCACTGCCGAAAGCACCTCATCCTCATCCTCGGGCGCTTTATGAACTGTTAGCACATCGGGAAAACGGGCAACTAAAGAGGACGTGGTATCATTCTCGATACCGTAGCGCTCTGAAAGCTCGGCCATAGCCTTAACATAGCCCTCAGCTAAGGAATGGTTAACCATTACCTCAACGGCACCCTCCTCGTCAACGCTGAGGATAGATACGAACATATCAATCTTACCGCGGGAAACGCGAGAGCTTACGTAGGACTTGAGCTTTTCCTCCAAGAAAGCATAACCTCTTGAGGTGCGGCAGGAAAATTCAAAAAAGCGGTGGTTTACACTTTTAATTTCAACGCTGATTTCTCTTCCGTGCAGAACAGTGCGGCATCTGCCAAAGCCTGTCATTGATTTTATCATCGGTAAACTTCCTTTCATAATTAATATCAAAACTTCATTTTATAAGCAAATAGTTTTCATAATATCTTATACATCTATTATAGCACATATCGGCGATATAGCAATGGAGTTATTACAAAACTGTAATAACTTTTTTAGTTTACATAATATACAGAGATATGCTATACTAATAAAGATGTAGTATTTTATTAAAAAGGAATGATTTTATGTCAGGACATAACAAATGGAGTACCATTAAGCAGAAAAAAGGTAAGAATGACGCTGCAAGGGCAAAGGTTTTTACCAAGATAGGCAGAGAACTTATAGTTGCAATCCGTGAGGGCGGCAGCGCAGATCCGAGCGTAAACTCAAAGCTCAAGGACTGCATTGCCAAGGCAAAGGCTAACAATGTGCCTAACGAGAACATTGAGCGTATCATAAAGAAG
>JAQXHW010000061.1 GCA_029007475.1 Oscillospiraceae bacterium
ATCCTTGACCGATACTATACCGTCTCCGTCAACATCTGCCAGCTTTTCTTGATTCTCATTGAATACTACCGACTCCGCCACATACTTTTGAATTAAGGTTGCATCCTTAACCTTAAGCTCAGAGTCAAAATCCACGTCTCCGAAAATCTCGGAGCCGGAAGGATTATCACTCTCGTCGTAGTAATTTTCAAAGTTACCTATAGCAAACGTCTCGCTTTGGGCGGCAGAATAAGTCCCCATGCCTACGGATAAAAGCATGGCAAGTACCGTAAAAGCCCCTATTAATTTCAAAAACTTTCTCATATACATCACCGTAAACGGCTATCAAAAATAAAACCGACAAATTTCTACTTTAATTTTACCACGGATATAAACATATTACAACAAATAGGTTAAGTTATTGAAGCCAAAAATAGCCTATTCTCTTTAGCTATTTTAACCATAAAGCAACGCAAAAAAGACGCACGGCAAAACCGTGCGTCTTAATTTTGGTATTAATGATTTGCTTATCGGGTATAACCTTTTACGTTCTGTTTGCCGTTAGAGCTTGTTGTACCGTCAAGGTAGAAGGCATTGTATGTGCCGTCAAGAACAATATCAATGGTCTGGTTACTGTTGCCGTCAATACCGTTGTTGAAGATAATATTCTTTATGCCCGAGGGTAGCTCAAAGGAGTAAACCTGCTGACCGTAATCGTTAGTCTCGAGGAAAGTCATATCAACACCGGGCCATGCAACCTCAGTTCCGGAATTCCAATAATAAACCTTTACATTAGCCCAACCATTGTTGTTGGTGAAGTAAACTGTATTTCCGCCGCCGGGGAGACCTCCGATAACGGGCTCGGGGTGAACATTAGTTATGAAGTGCTTGAACCATTCGTAGTTCATGGTAAGAGAATCAATAGCATCCTGAAGCTCTGCCTCGGTACCGCCCTGAACAACAAAGAAGCTTGCGCTCTTGAGAACAGTTTCAAACTTTTTGTACTCGTTCTTGCTCCTATCCTCTGCGGCTACATTAAAGCCAAAGTCGGCCTTAAGTGCCAGTTCCTCATCACCGAGAGGAGTTTCCTCTACATAATCCTGATTATCTCTGAGAAGTGCGCTTGCAGGAGTATAGATAGCTGTAAGCTGTGCCTGCAGACCGCTTTCTCCGGGATCGGTTGTGGGAATTGTAGGAGTTGTGGGAGTAACGATTGTACCTGTTCCGGGAATAGTTTCGCCTATCTTATAAGGTACCTTCTGGTGTGAAATCCACTTCTGGAGATAGGTTGCATCCTTTACGTTAATTTCGCTGTTTTCATCAACGTCGGCAGCCTTTTTTGCGTCTGTCTTGAGATAAACAATCCGAGCAATATTCTTCTGAATAAGGGTTGCGTCCTTAATGTTTATTTCTTCGTTTAAGTCTGCGTCGCCTAAGAGAATACCGCCAACCTCAATAGGACCTGAGGGGTCTGTTGCAGGAACGGAGGGATCGGTGGAGGGTGTTGAAGGCTTTACTTCGGTCTCATACATATAAACTACGCAAGTTGAACCAGCTTTAAGAGCTCCGTTTGCGTTAGCAGGAGTAATTGCTGTACCAAGGCCCTTCTTGGGAGAGGTTACGTAAACCTCAGTACTTGTAACTCCGTCATAAACAATTCTTTCGTCCTCAGCCAGCTTTTTACCTGTATTTGCGTCAATATGAGATACAACTACATCCGCATTGAAGGTAACAATCTTATTTTTGATATAAACTGTACCGGATGCATCGTAACCTGCCTCACCGTTGAGAGGCTCCTGGAGGGAGTTATCCGGACGGAGGAACATTACCTTACAGCTTGTTACAAGATAGTCAACATTTTCATTTGGGGTAACAATTTCCTTCTTCCACCAGTTGCCTACGGTCTCGCCTTCGGGAAGCTCGGAAACGTCGGTAACCTTTGTCATTACCTGTTGTGATGTATTCCATCCGCCTAAGGGTTTATCCTCGGTTTCGGTATAGGCATACATTCTGGGAGTGTAATTAGAGCCGAGAGCATTGTAATAGTAAACTGTAATCTTATCAACAGCAAGCTGCTTGTAAACGAAAGTAATTACTGCGGGATTGTCGGCATCGAAAGTGCCCTTGAAGTTTGTGGGATACTTATCGGAAACAAGCTCATAGCCTGCAACATTCTCAAAGGGAACGTTGAACTTAGTACCGTTGAGCATTCTGTACTGAACGTCTGAGGAGATACTCTCTCCCTTCTCATCAACGTACTTAACCGTGAGATATCCGCTGGTATTTGTCTGCTCGTAGTAGAAGCTGACTACTACATCTGAGGTACCGTCAACTGTACCTGTAACGATAGAGCCTGACTGAGTACCTGCGGTCTTTTCAATCTTGACAACCTTATGGTCGAATATGGTGTAGTTATCGGGAACAGCTCTCCAAGTATCTCCAACCTTGTAGAGGGAGTCATTTGATTTGATGAGCTTGTCGCCAACATAGTGGTTAACTGTAACTGTGTTGTACTCAGCAGCCTTTGCAGAGGTTGAACCCTGAACTAAGACAGCAGAGCCGTTAGCCTTAATGTTGTAAGTACCTGATGCAGTACCTAAAGAGGTAAGTCCTGCCTTCTCGCCGTTAGCTACGATTGTCCAGGTACCTGCAGGAAGAGTTACCGTACCTGCTGCGCCGTTGTTAACTGCAACAATTACGCTTGACCACTCGCCTGACTTACTGTTGTTGAGCTGGTAAGCTAAAATTCCGTTTGCACTGGAGGTTGTAAGCCAGTTGAGAGTATTGTAGCTTGTGCCGTTTCTAAAGGGGCTGTAAGCTGCACGAATCTCTCTCATTCCCTTTGCATAAGCAACTTCCTGTGCATAGGTTTCAATTCTTGTCCAATCGAAGGAGTTGGTAGTCCCTGCGTTGTAGGAGTTACCGTTGCCGTACTTGGAACGTGCAAACTCTGTACCTGCAAGAGTAAAAGGAATACCCTGAGTTGTAAAGAGGTAAGTGAAGGAGGTTCTGAGCTGCTGTCTGTAAAGCTCGGCAGTAGTATCAAAGCCCGCTTTATTGGTAGCAGAAGCTGCCTTCTGAGAAATAAGGATATTGTCCCACCATGTCACACCGTCGTGACAGTCAACATAGTTTACGGACTGGTTGGGATATTTAATATAGCCGTCGCTTGAAAACTTACCGAGTGCGCCTCTCTTAAGAGCGTTTGCATAGCCGCTGGAGGCTGTGCCCTGGAACCAACCCTTTGTAGTACCGCCTTCGGAGCCGTGCATAGCCTGTCTCGTGTAGGAGTTGAAGCCTGCTACGTTAGAGCTCATCTTTGAGAAGTTTGAGGTAATAGCCTGATACTGAGTCTGGATACCCAAATCGCCGGCGCCCCAAGGCTCACCGTACATGATAATCTTCTTGCCTTCGCCGCCGTACATACCGTCGAACATTGCACGGATAAGGTTCATGGTTTCGGTGTCGTGAGCTGCCATAAGGTCAAAACGGAAGCCGTCGATGTGGTACTCCTCTACCCAATATTTCAGAGACTGCATCATGTAGTTTCTGAACATTGCCTTATCGGAAGCTGTGGTATTACCGCAGCCTGTGCCGTTGATGTAGAAGGTTGAGCTTGACATTCTGTAATAGTAACCGGGAACGGTATATGTGAATGCAGACTGCTCGGTTACGTAGGTGTGGTTGTAAACAACGCCCATGATAACGGCAATTCCTCTGTCGTGGAGAGCCTGAATGAGCTGCTTAAACTCACGGATTCTCACATTACCGTCATAGGGGTTTGTAGCATAAATACCTTCGGGAAGGTTGTAGTTTTTAGGGTCGTAGCCCCAGTTGTAGCTTTCGGGATTGGTTTCGTCGCCGGAAGCAAAATCGAAGGGACACTGAATATGAACAGCGTCGATGCCCTGCTCAACGAGGTAGTCGATACCGACGGACTTTGCGCCGTCCTTGCCGTTAATGGTAAGACCGCCCTCGGCAAAGCCTAAAAACTTGCCCTGGTAATTCTTATCAACACCTGAGGTATCGGATGAGGTAAGGTCAGCAATATGAACCTCCCAGACTACTCTGTCAGTCTGGCTGTCGGGGAAAACGTGCCGGTCCTTGTCCCAACCCTCGGGGTTGGTATCCTTAAGGTCAACAACCATTGAACGGTCACCGTTAACACCTGCTGCCTTAGCATAGATGTCGTAGGTCTCGTTAGTCCCGGCTTTAGATACTACAACATAGGTATAGTACACGTTTTTGTAATCACCGGTGAGTTCAATAGACCAAACGCCGGTTGAGCTGTTTTTCTTCATGTCGTACTTACCGAGACTCTTAGCGCCGCTCTCCATATCGGAGCCGGTAGCAAAAAGCTTAAGCTGAATCTTGGTAGCATCGGGAGACCAAACTTTCCAAGTAGTCTTGGAGGGTGTGTAGGTACTTCCTAAGTCGGTGCCGCTGTAGGCCTTATCTTCAAGGTAATCTACGTTGTAATAGCTACCCATCTTGACGCCCGTTGCGGCTGTTTCTGTTTCAGCAGCAGATGCAGTTAGACAAACCGTTGAAAGTCCGGCAATCATCAAAACTGACAAAAGCAAAGAAACGAGCCTTTTTAGTTTCAAAAATATCCTCTCCTTTTCGTGCAGCAAGTGCACTATATTCATTAGAATTATACCATAGACGTTCGTAAAAATAAACAGTTTTCTTACCAAAAGCTCCCTACGTTTTGTACAATGTTTTGGAATCTTCTTTGTATACATTACATATAAAAAAGCGGCATCCCAAAACTCATGAGATGTCGCTTTCTAATCATTTAATCTGTTAAATTTTCACTATTGAATCAACTCTCTCGGGAGGAAATCCCACTCCGAAAGCTGTTCCCAGTGAGAGGCAGACTGTGTCTTTCTGTCCTGCGAAGTTGAGAGCTATTGCGGTTCCGTCGTGAAGGAGTCTCACCCTCATGGGACGGTGAAGCCTTGAGGAAAGCTCATCAGACAGCAGGGAAGCATAATCATGTCCCAATAGGCTCAGCTTTGCATAACCTCCGCGGAAGGTATTGAGAGTACCGCCAACAACGTAATTTGCAATACTGACAATCACCTCTCCCGTCTCGCCACGCTTGAGTTCAATATCCTTACAGGTATCGGCAAGTATATTTACAAGATAGCGATGAAGCTCAAAGGCTCTGCTGTAATTTTCGACACTGTCGGAAAAATCAAGCTCCATGTTTATAGAGGGCATTGTCTCCAGCACGTTTATATTGGATAGCTCTCCCGAACGCTTCGTAAGCAGACAGCGTTTTATATTGGTCTGACCCATATCCAAAACGGCAAAATTCTTGTCTCTTTCGGTAATGAGCTTTGCACAGCCCATAGCCCCGATATGAGAAGAATTTTCAAATAGAGATATATTGTATACGCTCTCCCCTGCCATATCGAAAACTTCAATAATCTGTTCCTTAAAGCGTTTTCCTACAATGCCCGAAGCAAGACCGCCTGTGAGTATCACATTTTTTATCTGAGCCCAATACTCCCAATGCTCATCTCGCCAATCAGGACGTGCTGCGCGGTTTTCCTTTTTCCCCTGCTTCAGGGTGAGAAGTATGAGTCCCAAACGGTTTCCGTATTTCTCAGCAATAGACTCTGCCAAACGTTTTTTCATAATATCGTCAGAGAGAATATTATCCCCTATAAATCGGGGCAAATCTCTAAAGCTATATCCGGAAACATCAATTCTCAAACGCTCTGCACTCCTGCGGATATCCTCACTTATAATTCTTGCGGAGAAAATATCCATGGCGCGTTTGCCCTCAACGGAATCATCAACTCCCCTAATTGGGAGTTTCTCTATACAAACGCTGTTTACAGAGCAATTTCTCGTAAGATATTCGACTTTTTCGGTTTCGCAGTAAGAAATGAAAGGATTTTTCATAAGGGAGACGTCTCCTAAATTAGATTTGACTGAGGGTTTCGGAGTATATGCGCTTATTTATCCCTTAACTTCCTGCAGATTCGTAGGCGTTAATTCCCCTTCTCCAAATAAGCTGGGAAATGAGGAAAAGCACCACAGCCATACCCACAGTCACAGGTAAGCTCCACCACTCCTCTCCTCTGAGGAGATAGATGGCGGGATAGTAGGCAGTT
>JAQXHW010000062.1 GCA_029007475.1 Oscillospiraceae bacterium
AGATTTTTTGCCGTCTCGGCAAGAGTATCTGCCACACAGGTGACCTTTGATACTCCGTCGGTGATTTCTATTTTTGGGGCTTCTCCTGCCTTAGCGGAGAATTCTATATCTATGGGAACGTGAGAGTATTCCGATTTATAGGAATTTGCAATATCCTTCAGAAGCCTTGAGTCTGCATTTGTCACGTCATCTTTGGTGCGCCTGCCGAACATATCTCCTGTGCGTTTTCCCAAGATGTAGCCGTCGGTAAAGCCTGTCCGCGAAAAAACCTTTTCCAGATTATCACGGGTCTTATCTGTGACAAAGCCGAAATCCCGGGCTTCAACGCAGGCTTTGACGGCGGCGCAAACGTACTCGGGACGTTTCATTCTACCCTCGATTTTTAGTGAAGATACCCCTGCATTTTCCAGGTCTTTTATGTGATTTATAAGGCTGTTGTCCTTGAGGGAAAGGGCATGGTCCGAGCCGCCGTTAAGACTGAAGGGCAGCCGGCAGGGCTGAGCGCATTTGCCTCGGTTGCCGGAACGTGAGCCTAAAACCGCGGAGAAATAGCATTGTCCCGACACGCACATACACAGCGCCCCGTGGACAAAAACCTCCAGCTCAATGGGGCATTTTTCGTGGACCTCCCGAATTTCGCCGAGAGTCATTTCGCGGGATAAAACAACTCTTTTGAAGCCCAAATCGTAAAGGAGCTTTGCGCCCATAGGCGAATGAACGCTCATCTGAGTTGAGCCGTGCAAAGGAAGCTCGGGGAGCTTATCTCTTAAAATTTTCGCAAGCCCCAAATCCTGAATAATCAGGGCGTCTATTCCCATATTGTATGCGGAGGCGGCAAGGGAAAGCGCCGAGGGCAGCTCTCGGTCGGTAATCAGGGTGTTGAGGGTAAGGTAGGCCTTTGTGCCGTTGAGCCGGCAGTATTTTATTGCCTCATTCAGCTCCTCTTCGGAAAAATTCTGTGCAGATGAGCGGGCGGAAAAATCCTTTGCTCCTAAGTACACTGCGTCGGCGCCGCTTCTCACGGCGGCAAAAAGACTCTCCATACCTCCTGCAGGAGCGAGTATTTCGGCTTTATTCATTTGTATATCGCTCCTTCCTGCTGAAACTATAAGCGCGCTGACCTTGCTTCTTAGGTGTTGCGTTTAGATAAAGTCTGCGTCAAAAATGCTGTACTGCATGGGAGGCTCCTCGGGAAGTCCCTTTTCGTCCGCTGCGGCGGCGGGGGTAAGCTCTACCGCCAAGGGTTTTTTCTCCTGCTGAGTCCAAGGCTTGTTTGCCTGTGCTCTTTTTTCCTCGTGGTTGTGACGTTTTTTCTTGTCGCCGCGCATATCCTTACCTGCAAAGGCAAGCTGTCTGCGGCTTTCCTCTGCCTTTTTGGGTTCGGGACTCTCTGCGTGAGCAGGAGCTTTTTCGGCTGCGGCAGAAGCCGTTTTTTCCGTCTTTAATTTCTCGATTTCAGCCTTGAGGGAGTCGTTTTCCTCTCTCAGGCTGTCGGCGTCCTTAAGATATGCCTTAAGCTGCTCTGAGAGTTTTTCTAGCTTTTCCTCAAGCTTGATTTTCTCGTCTAAAATCGTCAGGGCGGAGAGGGTGGCGGCGCCGTCGCGGTTTAGCCGTGAATTTGCCTTTGTGAGAGAGTTTATCATGCTCTCAACCTTTTCGCCTAAGGCGATTATGTATTCCTCGCTGTCCTCGGTGGAGAGGGCAAATCGCTGACCTGCAACGTAGATAACAACGCTTTTCTTTTCCATTTATACCAATCCTTTCAAGATTTTTATCCAGTTTAATTATAGTACAAAACACTCTATAAAAAAAGAGAAAATTCAAAATTGTAACTGAGATTTCTATGCGGTAACCTATTTTTCGGAGGAAGCGGGAGTTTTTTATATAACTATCCTATTTTTCTGTTGAATTCTACATTTGAATATGGTATAATCTACCAAATGTTCGCAAAAAAATAAAAATAAAGGAGTTTATATGAAGAACCCAACAGTCAACGAAATGGTAAAAATGATTACCGACAAGCTCTCTGATGTTTTCAGAGTAACCCCCGAGGAGGCAACGGAGGAGCACTTCTACAAGGCCTGCGCCCTTATCGCAAGAGATTACATGAGTCAGGAGTATTCCCGATTTACAAACGAGTGCGAGAAAGAGGGCAAAAAGACCGTCTACTACTTATGCATGGAGTTTTTGATGGGACGTTCCCTGAGAAATAACCTCTCGAATATGAATTTGGAAAAAACCGTAGGCATGGCGCTTTCACGTCTTGGCGTGAGTCTTGATAAGGTCTACGACAGCGAGCCTGACGCGGGTCTGGGTAACGGCGGTTTAGGCCGCCTTGCAGCATGCTTTTTGGACGGTTTAGCCTCTCAGGGATATCCTGCTATGGGATACTCTCTCAGGTATGAATACGGAATTTTCAATCAGAAAATCGTTGACGGCTGGCAGACAGAGCTTCCCGAATTTTGGCTTCCCGGCGGCAGCGTTTGGCTTCACTCCCACCCCGAAAAGGCGGTTGAGGTAACTTTCGGCGGCACCTTAAAGGAAAACTGGATTGACGGACTCCACGTTGTCGGACTTCAAGAGGAAACCAAGGTTCTGGCAATTCCCTACGATATGATGGTATCGGGCTACGGTCTCAAGGGCGTAACAAGACTTCGTCTTTGGGCGGCAGATTCAAAAGCCTTTGATATGCAGCTTTTCAACGAAGGACATTATATGCGCGCTGTTGAGCAAAAGGCTATGGCTGAGAGTATTACGAAGGTTCTCTACCCCGGAGATAATCACGAGGAAGGCAAGAGCTTACGACTTAATCAGCAGTATTTCTTAGTATCCGCAACCATGCAGGATATTATTAAAAGGCATTTGCGTACCTACAAAACATTAGATAACCTTCCGGACAAGGTGGCAATTCACCTAAACGATACCCATCCGGTTTTAGCTGTGCCTGAGCTTATGAGAATTATGCTTGACGAATGCGGCTATACATGGGAGTCTGCCTGGGATATTGTTAAGAAAACCGTTGCCTACACAAACCACACGGTTATGAAAGAGGCTCTTGAGTGCTGGAATGAGGATATGTTCAGCAGAAAGCTCCCCCGAATTTATCAGATTGTAGTTGAGATAAACCACCGCTTTACCCGCGAGCTTATGGACAGAGGGCTCTCCCTCGAGGAGATTAACAGAATGTCTATTATCGGCAACGGCTATGTCAGAATGGCGAATCTTGCGGTTGTTGCCAGTCACAAGGTAAACGGAGTTTCGGCCTTGCACAGCGAGATTTTGAAGGAAACTGTATTTAATGATTTCTATAAGGTTACTCCCGAAAAATTTACAAATGTTACAAACGGAATTGCCCACAGACGTTGGCTCTGCCAAGCAAACCCCAAGCTCTCCTCCATGGTTGAGGAGCTTTGCTCAGACGGCTTTAAGACAGACGCCACTCAGCTTTCGAAGCTGCTGAAATATAAGGACGACAGAGGGGTTCTTGACCGCCTTGCCGAGATTAAAAGGCTCAACAAAATAGCCATGGCTCAGGAGATTCGGCGTACTAACTCAGTAGTGATTGACCCCGATTCAATCTTTGATGTGCAAGTCAAGAGACTTCATGAGTACAAGCGTCAGCTTCTGAACGCTCTGAATATTTTAGCTACCTATCAGGAGCTGAGAAACAATCCCTCTATGGATTTTGTTCCCAGAACTTATATTTTCGGCGCAAAGGCGGCTCCCGGCTACTACTTTGCAAAGCAGATTATTCAGTATATAGTCAAGCTCTCGGAGGTTATCAACAACGACCCTGCGGTAAATGGAAAACTGCGTGTTGTCTACCTTGAAAATTACCGGGTAACTACGGCTGAAAAGCTCATGCCTGCCTCCGAAATTTCCGAGCAGATTTCCCTTGCGGGAACGGAAGCCTCGGGTACGGGCAACATGAAATTCATGATTAACGGAGCGATAACCTTAGGTACTCTCGACGGCGCAAACGTTGAGATTTACGATGCCGTAGGCAGAGATAATATTATCCTTTTCGGCATGACAACCCCCGAGGTTAATTCTCTAAAGGCTCAGGGCTACCGCCCTGCCGATATTTATAATCAGAACCGGGTAGTGAGAAACGCTATTGACGAGCTGAGAAAAACGGGATTCGGTCATATTGCGGACTCTCTACAGTACAACGACCCCTATATGGTGCTTCGTGATTTCGAGTCTTACAGAAACGCTCAGATGGTATCCGGCTCAATTTACCGCGATAGAGAAAGATGGAACAGAATGTCCATTGAGAACATCGCCCACGCAGGAGTTTTCGCCGCCGACAGAGCCATTAACGACTATGCCAAGCTGATTTGGAACGCAAGTCCTTTGGAGAAGTGAAGCCTTTAGGATACTTTGCGGATAGAAGAAAAAATGTGCTGTTTTTGCACACATGAAAAGAGCCTCCGACGCGACCTGCATCGGAGGCTTTTTGATAGAGAGAAAAAGGAAGCGATGAGACTCTTTTGGTAATTTACGGTAAATAAACAAAAGAGTCCCAAAAAATTATGAAAAATTTTTGCATTTATTTTTGCGTGTAAAAACAGTAGAATTGAAGATGAAAAAGCGAAAATTAATCCTCGGTATCCAGCTTTTCAATGAGTAGGGAGAGGACTCGTCTCTCCTCGGTTTTGAGGGCTGTTATTCTGAGATTTGATACTTCAACACAGGGGGTCTCGCCCTCTTTCGGAAAACGTCCTAATTTATCCAAAAAGAAGCCTGCGATTGTGTCGCAGTCAGAGTCGGAAAGCTCAACTCCCACAAGGCTTTCAACATCCCCCAGGGTGGTGGAGCCGTAGACGGTGAAGCGGTTATCTCCCAAGGGATGAATTTCCTCCTCCTCGTTGTCGTACTCGTCCTGGATGCTCTTTCCCAAAATATCCTCTATAAGATCCTCCATGGTCAGAATTCCCTCGGTGCCGCCGTACTCGTCAACAACTACGGCAAACTGAGTTCTCTCCTTAATCATCTGGGCAAAAAGCTCAGAGCAATTCTTTTGCTTGGGCACGAAAATTACCCTTCGCGCAATGCTCTTTAAGCTGAAGTTTTCGGGAACCTCCTCGGTGACGAAGCGCAGAAGGTCTTTGACGTAGATAACTCCGATAATTGTATCGGGGGTTTCGTGGTAGAGAGGGATTCGGGAAAAGCCCGACTGTATAGCTGTCTGCACAACGAAAGAGAGGGGGTCGGTATCCTCTACGGCAACCATGTCGGTGCGGTGAGTCATAATCTCCGAAACGGAGGTGTCGTCGAAATCAAAGAGGTTTTCTATGATATTCCTTGCGGAGCTTCCGATAACGCCCTTTTCAGAGCCTTCTTTTGCGAGAGTGATAATTTCCTCCTCGGCCTCATGCACCTTTTCCTCTTGGGTTTTTGAGCCGAAGAGCTTTTCGAAAAACGAGGGTTTCTTTTTTAGATTCTGATTACTACCTGAGTCGTCAGGCATGGTTTTTCAATCCTTTCCGTTCACGCAGGGCGTGACAATGAAATAAAATTTTGTAAGAACACGAAATACTTCTAAGACGAAATACCCGAGAATATTAAAATTAAGAGTTGCTTTCGGGCGGCCTGCGATTAGCTAACGCTCAGACCGTGCTTTTACTTATATCTATAATACAAAAAATCCTATAAAAAGTCAATGAAATCAGGTTTTTCCACTTTACATCAGGCGAAAAAGGTGATATTATGTAGATTGGTACAGAGTGTATCATACTCATTAAAAATTGCGGATGTCCGCATTTACATCTTCAAGGAGGTATGCCAAATGGCAAGAAAAAGAAAGACCATGGACGGTAACAACGCGGCTGCTCACGTTAGCTATGCGTTTACTGAGGTAGCCGGTATCTATCCTATCACTCCCTCAAGCCCCATGGCAGACTATGTTGACCAGTGGTCAGCTCAGGGACTCAAAAACATCTTCGGTACAACCGTTAAGGTTGAGGAAATGCAGTCCGAAGCAGGTGCCGCAGGTACAGTTCACGGCTCTCTTAACGCCGGTGCTCTTACAACCACCTACACCGCTTCTCAGGGTCTCTTGCTTATGATTCCCAATATGTACAAAATCGCCGGTGAGCTTCTCCCTTGCGTATTCCATGTTTCTGCAAGAACAGTTGCTTCTCATGCTCTTAACATCTTCGGCGACCATTCCGACGTTTACGCTTGCCGTCAGACCGGCTTTGCTATGCTTGCTGAGACCAACACTCAGGAGGTTATGGATTTAGCCGCTGTTGCTCACCTTGCTGCTATCAAGAGCTCCGTTCCCTTTATCAACTTCTTCGACGGTTTCAGAACCTCTCACGAGATTCAGAAAATCGAGGTTTGGGACTTTGAGGATCTCAAAGAAATGTGCGATATGGAAGCTGTTGAGAAGTTCAGAAAGCGCGCTCTCAACCCCGAAAGACCCGTTATGCGCGGTTCCCACGAAAACGGCGATATCTTCTTCCAGCACAGAGAGGCTTGTAACAAGTACTACGACGCAGTACCCGGTATTGTTGAGGAGTACATGAACAAGGTAAACGAAAAGCTCGGCACAGACTACAAGCTCTTCAACTACTACGGTGCAGAGGACGCAGAGCGCGTTATCGTTGCTATGGGTTCTATCTGTGACGTAGCAGAGGAAGTTATCGACTATATGAACGCTCAGGGCGAGAAGGTAGGTCTTGTCAAGGTTCGTCTTTACAGACCTTTCGCAGCCGACAAGCTCGTAGAAGCTATTCCTGCAACCGCTAAGAAGATTGCTGTTCTTGACAGAACAAAGGAGCCCGGTGCTCTCGGTGAGCCTCTCTACCTTGATGTTGTTGCAGCACTTTCAGCAGCAGGCAACACCGCTAAGGTTGTAGGCGGCAGATACGGTCTCGGCTCTAAGGACACACCTCCCTCAAGCGTATTCGCAGTATATGAGGAGCTTTCTAAGGACGCTCCCCGTCACAACTTCACCCTCGGTATCACCGACGACGTTACCAACCTCTCCCTTGAGGAGAAGCCTGCTCCCAACACAGCAGCAGAGGGTACCATCGAGTGTAAGTTCTGGGGTCTCGGCGGTGACGGTACCGTTGGCGCTAACAAGAACTCCATTAAGATTATCGGTGACCACACCGACAAGTACGTTCAGGCATACTTCCAGTATGACTCCAAAAAGACCGGCGGTATCACCATTTCTCACTTGAGATTCGGCGATAAAGCCATTAAGTCTCCCTACTACATCAACAAGGCTGACTTCGTTGCCTGTCACAACCCCTCCTATGTTATCAAGGGTTACAAGATGGTTCAGGATGTTAAGCCCGGCGGTGTATTCATGATTAACTGCCAGTGGAATGCCGAGGAGCTCAACACTCACTTAAACGCTGAAACCAAGCGCTATATCGCAGAGAACAACATTCAGCTCTACACAGTTAACGCTATTGACCTCGCCGCAGAAATCGGTCTCGGCAAGAGAACTAATACAATCCTTCAGGCTGCATTCTTCTCCCTCGCAAAGGTACTTCCCGAGGCAGACGCAATTAAGTACATGAAGGATGCCG
>JAQXHW010000063.1 GCA_029007475.1 Oscillospiraceae bacterium
GTAATAAACGTCAAACACAGGTGCCACTAAAGACAAGACGTCAGAGCGGCAATACATCTCTGAAACGTAATCGGTGATAACCTGACTCTCGTCTACGGTTGAGCCTTCCTTTGAGGCATTGATTACAGCAGTAAATTCCTCCTGGGAGAGAGTATAAGACTCATTTGTTATTATCTGTGCATTGTGGTCTACAACAGGATAATAGTATTTTAGATTATCGGGCTGTGTTTTTGCCTTTTCAAAGAATTCTATAACATCCTCGTAGTAGTCCTCGTGGCAGAATAAAAAGGAGCTGTCGGAGCTGTCAATGGAAATAAAAATTCCGTCCGGGCTAATATATCCCATATCACCCAGGAAACTTAAAAGTACAGGGGTTTCGGCGGAGGTGATATTGATAGGCGAACCGGGTTCTGATAAAACGTAGTTATCTAAAATGTATTCGGAGTATATCCTGGAGTAGGTTTTACCATTATAGATAAGGTCGCCGCTTTCTGTGCAAAAGGCTTGTTTCTCTCTCAGCTTGTCAATTAGAATACAGCCGTTTAGGGAAAAAGACATAAGAGCAACAAGCGTAATTGATAGTAAGATTTTTAGTGTTCTTTTCATGTTTTCTGCCTCCTTACTCTATGTTGAGCCTTTTGTTCATAATATGACGGGAAATAAGGAAGAATACAAGTGAAAGCACGGAGATTACCGCAATTTCAACACAGAAAAAAGTATGAACGAAAAGCTCAGGCTCTGCTTCTGCGAAGCCGGCTATTCCCTTGTTACCGAGAAGAGCATTTATAATAACGAGGGTCGTACCTACAACCTGAGTAATTCCGTAGTAGATAAAGTAGGTTGCGATAGCCTTGCCGATTCTGCCCTTTTTGGCGGTTTGACCTATGGTGATACAGGTGTAGAAAAGTAGATACATATAAAAGACAGAGAATAAGAGAAGAAGTAAAAATTCTACGATGTAGAGTATGGTGCCGGTGGTGCCGATGTAATTGACAAACCCATTTAATATAAAACCGATTGCCTTAAAAATCTCAACGAGAGCTTCACCCGAAAAGGCTATACAGAGTGAAGCAAAGCCTGCTGTGACGGTTAAAATAAAGCAGGTGACAGCGGTGAGGAGCTTAACAACAAGGTGCTGAGTCGGCGTAACGGGTAAGGTAAAGCTCAAATATCCCTCGCTGCAGAATAGATTTTTATAGAATCTGACAATTCCGAAAACGGTGCAGAGAACTAAGCTTGCGATAATACCGATAAATAGCAGGAGAAAGGCGGATATACCTACGATATTAAAAACTACTGTGTCTGACTCGAAAAAATAAATAAGTCGGGTGAGTGTACCTATACCTAAAATTCCTATGATTAACGGGAGAATAAGTCTGCCCATTGCTAAGAATTCGTGCTTAAACAGCTTCTTTACCATTTGAATACCTCCCTAAAGAGTTCGTCAACACTTTTGCCGTTTTCCTCGCGTATTTCGTCAACGGTTTTGTTGAGCAACAGGTTGCCTTCCTTAATGAATACGACCTCGTCAAGAATTTGCTCAATATCGCTGATGAGGTGAGTCGAAATAATTACGGAGGCGTCGGGGTTGTAGTTGTTGATAATGGTTGAAATAACGTAATCACGCGCCGCAGGGTCAACTCCCGCAATAGGCTCATCGAGGACGTAGAGCAGAGCGTTGCGGCTCATAATGAGTATGAGACAGACCTTCTCCTTGTTACCCTTTGAGAGAGCCTTCAGGCGCGTTTTCTTGTCAATTCCAAGCCTTGTAAGCATCTCGTAGGCGAGGTCTGTACGAAAGTCCTCATAGAAATCAGCAAAGTATTTTACTATCTTCTCAACGGTCATCCAACTGTTAAGATAGATATTGTCGGGAAGATAGGCGACCTTTGCTTTCGTTTTTGGCCCAACTGCTTCTCCGCAGACGGTGATACTTCCCGAGGTGGGGGTAAGCAGACCGTTTATTAGCTTTATTAAAGTAGTTTTGCCGGAGCCGTTGGGACCCAATAGGCCGATTATTTTTCCGCTTTCAACGCTCAGATTAACACAGTTCAGCGCGGTGAGGCTGCCGAACTTTTTTGTGAGATTTTCGCATCTTATCAGCTCACTCATTCTGACCACTCCTTTATATAGTCTTTGGTTTCATCGGTGTCAAATCCCAAGAGTTTCATTTGTGAGAAATACTCTCTTGTCTTTTCCACGCGAAGTTTTTTTATGCTCTCCTGAGAGCGAGTGATATCCTCTGCAACGTACCGTCCGTTGCCGCGCAGGGTATAGATTATGCCTTGCCCCTCCAAAATTTCATAGCTCCGTTGGACGGTATTTGGATTTACTCCCACCAAAACCGCCAATTCCCGCACAGAGGGCAGCTTGTCATGAGGCTTATAATAGCCGGAGGCAATCTGAGAACTCATGTGTTCACAAAGCTGCGGGCATATAGGTTTGTCTTTATCAGGCTTCCAATTCAAACTTACACCTCATTTCTTTCGGTAATGTATTAGTGTAATAGTATATTAATACACTTTTTTCGCTTTGTCAAGCATTTATTGTAATTTTTACTTGTTTTGACATTTTGTTAGGAGAGTCTATACAGCATTTTTTTGATAAAAAAAGTAAAAAAGTCTTGAAACCCGCATAAATACTGCGTTTTTCAAGACTTTTAAGTTGGTCCGAGTGACAGGAGAAAGTTAATAGGACACTCTTCAGATACAATGCTATATCGGTACACGCATTCGGAAATTATAGACTTGCAGAAGATTACGAACGCAATATAAAAGCTAAATCCTATTTCACCCTTACTTCACCCTCGGTAAAAATATATACAAAAAACAAAACCGCATAACCAAGCCGTTTTTCGCTTAGTTATGCGGTTTATGCGTGGTCCGAGTGACAGGAGTCGAACCTGCGGCCTCTTGAACCCCATTCAAGCGCGCTACCAAACTGCGCTACACCCGGATGTCGATTGACGACCTCAATATAATACACTATTTGGAGCGATATGTCAAGAGGAAAATTTCAGGTTTTCGAGGTTTTTGAGAAATAAAGAATAAAGAATTAAAAGTTACATAAGCTCAACGAATTAGTCAGAAATAGAGGACAATAGAAAAACAGACCTCCCGCGACAGAGTAAAAGAACTTTCACAGGGGTCTGTTTTATGTTGTCTGAATTTGAGAAGCTTTACAAAGCCGCGCTCCTTTTTGCTATACTATTTATCCCTCAAAGAGTGCGTAGAATGCGCGGTATGCCATGTAGATATCGACCTTTGAGATAAGCTCGAAGGGGGCGTGCATTGAAAGCACGGGAACGCCTAAGTCAACAACGTCAACGTTCATGTTGGCAACGTACTTTGCGATTGTGCCGCCGCCGCCAAGGTCAACTCTGCCAAGCTCGCCAACCTGCCAGAGAATATCGTTTTTCTCGAGCATTGTACGGATTTCGCCCATAAATTCGGCTGAGGCGTCGCTTGTTCCGCCCTTGCCGCCGTGACCTGTGTACTTACTGATTACAACGCCTTCGTTTACATAGCTTGAGTTCTTAGCCTCAAAGCAGGATGCGTAGGTGGGGTCGTATGCAGCGTTAACGTCTGCGGAAAGGCATCTTGATTTTGAGATAGCGTGGTGACCCTCTACGCCGTCCATCTTAGCAAGGTCGTACATAAAGTATCGGAGGTAGTCGCTCTGCATACCCGTATTGCCGTCAGATCCGGTTTCCTCTTTGTCGCAGAGAACGGTGATAGCGGTTCTCTCGGGAAGCTTGGTGTCAATAGCTGCCATAAGAGCAGGATATGCACAGCATTTGTCGTCGTGGCCGTAGCCGCCCATTAAGCCGCCGTCGAAGCCCACGTCTCGGGTTTTGTAGGTAGGTACAAGACAGAGCTCTGCGGAGAGGAAATCTCCCTCGGTAATGCCGTATTTTTCATTAAGGATAGACATTACATTGAGCTTTACAAGCTCACCCTCGTCTTCGCCGTCGTAGGGTCTTGAGCCTACTAACACGTTTAAGTCTTCACCTGTCCAAGCCTTCTTTACAGGCTTCTCTACCTGCTCGTAGGCAAGGTGGGGGAGAAGGTCGGTGATGCAGAGACAAGGCTCGTTCTCATCGTCGCCAAAGCGAATGTTTACTACCTCTCCGTTGGTTTTTGCAACTACGCCGTGGAGAGCAAGGGGCATTGCAAGCCACTGGTACTTTCTGATGCCGCCGTAGTAGTGAGTCTTGAAAAGTGCAAGATTGTTTGCTTCGTATAAGGGGCTGGGCTTTAAGTCGATTCGGGGTGAGTCTATGTGGGCGATTGAGAGGTTTGCGCCCTCCTTAACACCCTTCTTGCCGATTACTGCCAGCATAAGAGCCTTGCCGCGATTATTAACGTAAACTCTGTCGCCTGCCTTGTAGGTGTTTTCGGGACTAAACTCAACAAAGCCGTTTTTCTCAGCTAAAGCTACTGCATACTCCACTGCGTCACGCTCCGTGCGGGAGAAGTCGAGAAACTTCTTGTATTCTACGCAGAAGTCGTCAGCCTTCTTAACCTCATCCTTTGAGATTTTCTGCATACCTGTTTTGCTGCTCATAAAGAGCTTTTCTTTCAGGTCTTTTACGGGGTTTGTCTCTTTGTTTTCCATTTGTAATTCCTCCTAAAAATAAAGTTCATTAATTTATTATTTGCTGAAATAAAGCTCCGAATACTTCTGCTCTTTATGCTTTATTTCATTTACATAATTTTCGGTTTCCGTAAATGGCATTGTGACGAGGTTTTCGCCATCCACAGAGTACACGGGATTTTCCAGCCACTCGCTTACCCTGCCCATTCCTGCATTGTATGCCGCTGTGGCGGTGTAGATATCTCCGGGTAGATACTTGTCAAGCCATGAGAGGTAGTAACAGCCGTAGTCGATGTTTACCTCCGGCGTCATAATGTCAGACTCGGTGTAGCTGTCGCCCCTTTTCTCCACAAGCCACATAAAGGTGTTGGGCATAAGCTGCATGAGCCCCTTTGCGCCTGCTGAGGATTCGGAATTTTCCTTGAATTTGCTCTCCGTGTAGATAACTGCGGCGATAAACTCCGGCTCAAGGTCGTATTTTTCAGAGGCTTTCATAATCTCAGCCTCGTATTTTAATGGGTATATGTATTTCTCTATGGAGATTCTTATGCTTCTAAAGGCTCCTGTGAAATAGAGAAGTGCAAAGAGTATTCCCACAATCAGGACGGCCAAGAGAAATTTTGGTAAACAGCCGCGGGAGCTTTTTCTGTTACTCATTTATTAGCTCCTTTATTATGTTTTCGGTTTTCGCTTTAAGAGCTTTCATATCACCATCATTTTCAATTACATAGTCAGAGTTTTCTCTGAAAAACTCCTCGCTTTTTTGAGCGCTTATGCGCTTAATTGCTTCCGCTTCGGAGATATTATCCCTTTTCATGATGCGGCGAATACGCAGATTTTCGGGGGCGATAACGGAGATGATTTTGCAGCATAGTTTGTCGCTTCCCGACTCAAAGAGTGTGGGTGCGTCAAAGACGATGCGTTTAGAGCCTTCTCTTGAGAGCCTTTCAAATTCCTCTGCTGCAAGCCGTAAAATTACGGGGTGGGTGAGAGAGTTTAGGATCTCCGTATTTTCCTTTGAGCTAAAGGCAATTTTTGCGGTTTCTCGGCGGTTGATAGAGCCGTCGGGATTGATTATACCTTCGCCGAAAGCTATCTTGAGAGCAGAAATAAGCTCCGTGTCGAGGAGTGCTTTGTGAGCTATCTCATCGGCGTTGACTATCTCAAAACGGTGATTTTTCAGAATATCCGTTACGGTGGTTTTGCCTGAACCTGTGGGCCCTGTGAGCCCATATAGCTTGTAGTTATTGTTCATAAAGATCAATCACCTCAAAGCCTGCGGCTCGGATTAGTCGGTTATAAACCGCCATGCCGACTCCGTCTGTATCGGGGCAGCGTGCGTAGACGGTTTCAATATCTTCGTGCTCATCAATCTCCCGCAAAGCGGCAAAGAGCTTTTTTGCTTCTTCCTCGTAGTTGTTCTTTTTGCCGAGAGTTATACAGGGTATTTTTATGTTTTCGGTATCTTCATCATAGCAGAGAGCCAATACATTATTTTTATTATTCACAAAGTCATAAAATGCCTTATCCTCGGCTTTGACAAGGCAGACCTTGGCTTTCGGTGCGTAATGGCGGTACTTCATACCCGGTGAGGGTGCTTCCTCGGTATCCTTTAGCTTTTCAAGCACGGCGGTGCTTAAATTCACCTCGCCCAAAACCTCACGGAGCTGATCAAGAGTTATCTTGCCGGGACGAAGCAGGGTGGGGGGATTGGTACAGAGAGTAATAACTGTGCTTTCAAGTCCGACCTCACAGTCGCCGCCGTCAATGACAGCGCCTATCTTGCCCGCAAGGTCCTTCATAACGTGTGCGGCAGTTGTGGGACTTGGGCTTCCGGAAAGGTTAGCCGAGGGTGCAGCCAAGGGCTTTTGGGAACTTGCTATCAAGGCTTGCGCCCCTTTGTGAGAGGGAAAGCGAATGGCTACGGAATCAAGTCCTGCGGTGACCTCAAAGGGCACGCTGTCACTTTTGGGCATAATCATTGTAAGGGGTCCCGGCCAGAATTTTTCGGCTAAAATCTTGGCGCTTTCGGGAAATTCTCTTACTAAACCGTATTTATCAATATCGTTAATGTCTGCAATATGAACTATCAGGGGGTTATCAGAGGGTCTGCCTTTCGCCCTGAAAATCCCTTTGATTGCTTCGGGATTTAATGCGTCGGCGGCAAGTCCGTAGACTGTTTCCGTAGGCATACCGACTAAGCCTCCGTTATTTATAATTTCGGCGGCTTTCAGAATATCCTCTTCGCTTGTGGTAAGGAGCAGTGTTTTCATTGTTTTAATTGCTTTCTTTGAGTTTTTCCGCTCTGTCAGCGGCGATTAAGGGGTCGATAATTTCGTCCAAGGAGCCTGCTAAAATCGCGTCTAAGCGGTAGAGTGTGAGCTTGATGCGGTGGTCGGTGACCCGGCTTTCGTGGAAGTTGTAGGTGCGAATTTTCTCGCTTCTGTCGCCGCTTCCGACCTGAGATTTTCTCTCGGCGGCAATAGCTCCCGACTGTTCTTCCTGCTTTTCGGCAAGAAGCCGGCTTTTTAGCACCTTCATGGCCTTGTCCTTGTTCTTATACTGGCTTCGCTCGTCCTGACATTCTACCACCATACCTGTTGGCAGGTGAGTGATACGAATGGCGCTCGAGGTCTTGTTGATGTGCTGACCGCCTGCGCCTGAGGAGCGGAAGGTGTCTATTTTTAAGTCTTTGGGATTGATGTCGATTTCAACGTCCTCGGCTTCGGGGAGGACTGCAACGGTGACGGTTGAGGTGTGGATTCTGCCGCCGGATTCCGTTTCGGGAACTCGCTGAACGCGGTGAACTCCGCTTTCGAATTTTAGTCGGGAGTAAGCGCCCATACCCTCAATCATAAAGGAGATTTCCTTTATACCGCCAAGCTCGGTTTCGGAAATATTAACAATATCGGTTTTGAAGCCGCGTTTTTCCGCGTACATAGAGTACATTCGGTAGAGCTCTGCGGAGAACAGGGCTGCTTCCTCGCCGCCTGCGCCGGCACGGATTTCAACGATAACGTTTTTGTCGTCGTTTTCATCCTTTGGCAGCAGGAGGATTTTTATTTCGTCCTCAAGAGCTGAAATAGCCTTCTTTGAGGCGTCAAGCTCCTCGCTTGCAAAGGCTCTCATCTCCTCGTCGGTGTCCTTATCTGCGAGAATTGCGAGGGCTTCCTCTATGGCGGATTCGTGGGTTTTGTAGGCTTTATAGGCCTCGTAAATAGGCTCAATAGAGCGCAGCTCCTTCATAATCTCGGTGAATTTTGAGCTATCCGATGCAACAGAGGGGTCATAGAGCATGGTGCTAAGTTCATTATATCTCTTTTCGAAAATCTCTAATTTGCTAATCATACTTTATTCCTTAGGGATAATTTTCTTAATGTTCTTTTCAACCTTTGAGCGGGGAATATAGACCTCGTGGCCGCAGCCCTCGCAGAGAATTTTGAAGTCCATACCGATACGGTTCACTGTGAAAAGTTTTGAGCCGCAGGGGTGGGGCTTTTTCATTTCGAGTCTGTCGCCGACTTTTATGTCCATGAATGTCGCTTCCCTTCAAATCTTTACCGGATAATTATACCATGCTTCGCCTGTATTAGCAAGATATCGGTATATTGCGCCTTGATATTACGCCTTGCTTTCTTTTTTTAGTAATAGTCAGCCGAATATTGAGTTCTACTCTATAACGTAATCGCGAACCTTGTGCCAGAATTTCTCGTCAATTATAGCCTCGACCTCCAAGCCCTCGGCGGTATACTCTTCGGAAAGAAGCGTGCCCGTCTTGCGGATTTCAGCTACTAAGGACGCGTTCGCAAAAGGGATAAGGAGCTTAAGCCTTTTGACTCTTACAGGAAGGTTTTCCTCAATGGCGGTTAGTAAGTTTTCCACACCTTCACCTGTTCGGGCGCTTATCTTAACCGAGGAATTTATGCGTATTTCCTCTACTTCGGTTTCTACTAAATCGCACTTATTGAGCACGGAGATAATAGGAGTTTCACCGCAGCCTAACTCCTTGAGCAAGTCCTCGGTTACTTTAAGGTGAAGGGAGGCTTCCTCTGAGCTTATGTCACAGACGTTGAGGATTATATCTGCCTTTGCGGCTTCCTCAAGGGTGGACTTGAAGGCTTCAACGAGGTGGTGGGGGAGTCGTCTTACGAAGCCTACGGTGTCGATAAGCATGACGGTAACTCCCGAGGGCAGCTTTAGTGAGCGAGAGGTGGGGTCAAGGGTTGCGAAGAGCTTGTTTTCCGCAAGAACTCCCGCGTCGGTGAGATAATTCATGAGGGTGGATTTTCCGGCGTTGGTGTAGCCCACTATGGCAACGGTGATAACCGAGTTTTTCTCTCGCCTGCGTCTGAGCTCGTTTCTGTGATTTTCTACGTCGCGAAGCTGTTCCTTTAAGGTTTCCATTCTGCGGCGGATGTGTCGCTTATCGGTTTCGAGCTTAGTTTCACCGGGACCTCGTGTTCCGATACCGCCGCCGAGACGTGAAAGAGCAATACCCTTACCTGTAAGCCGGGGCATGAGGTATTTAAGCTGGGCAAGCTCAACCTGAAGCTTACCCTCTTTTGATATTGCTCGCTGAGAGAAAATATCTAAAATTAATGTTGTGCGGTCTATAACTCTTACGTCGGTTTCGGCTTCGATATTTCTAATCTGTGTGGGAGTCAGCTCGCAGTCGAAGATGATAAGGTCTATTTCCTCGGCTTCGCAGTATTCCTTGATTTCGGTTAATTTGCCGCTGCCTACGCAGGTGGCAGTTTCGTATCGCTCTAATTTCTGAGAAATTGATGCCACAGGCTCTGCACCGGCACTCTCGGTAAGCTCAAAAAGCTCGGCTAAAGAGCTTTCTGCGTCGAAATCTCCTGTGTCAACGCAAACAAGCAAGGCTCGGTCTGTTTTTTCCCTCGTTTCGAAAAGTTCCATGTTAAACCTCTTGATAAAAACATATATACAGATTTAGTATAATATAAAGCGTCATATTTGTAAATGATTTCGGTTGAAAAATTGCTCACGCTTTTGATATAATCAAATATATTATGGAAGATTTGGTGATGTATATGAAGCAAAAGCGCGCAGTGGCAATAAATGATATCTCATGTATGGGAAAATGTTCTCTTACAGTTGCACTTCCCATTATTTCCGCTATGGGAATCGAAACCGCTGTGCTTCCGACGGCGGTGCTTTCAGCTCACACGGCTTTTGAGGGCTTTACCTTCTGCGATTTGACCGATGAAATTGATAAAACCCGCGAACATTGGGAGAAGCTAAAGGTACATTTCGACTGCATTTACTCAGGATATTTGGGCTCGCTTAGGCAGATTTCCCTGGTTGAGAAATTTATTGACAGCTTCAAGGCAGAGGATACCTTGGTTGTTGTTGATCCTGTGCTTGGGGATAACGGTCAGCTTTATAAGAATTTCACCGATGTATTCGCCGCAGAAATGGCGAAGCTGTGCGCTAAAGCGGACGTCATAACTCCAAATCTTACCGAAGCGGCTTACCTGTTAAAGAGAGAGTATTTAGGCGACGGCTACACCGAGGAGGATATTAAAGAGCTTTTAGCTGAGCTTTCGAAATTGGGAGCAAAAAAGGTAGTTCTCACGGGCATCTCCTATGACGAAAACAGCTTGGGTGTTGCTATGTACGACAGCCTCACGGGGGAATATACATACTACAAAAACGAGAAAATAAGCAGTATGTCCCACGGCACCGGCGACGTTTGGGCAAGCACCTTTGTAGGCTCTTACGTTAAGGGCTACGGCTTCGAAAAGTCCGCTGAGATTGCGACGGACTTCACCGTTGAGTGCCTAAAGGCAACTTTAGACGATAAAGAGGAGCATTGGTACGGGGTCAATTTCGAACAGTGTCTGCCAAGCCTCATAAAAAAATACGCATAAATTTTGGAGCCGAGATTTCTCGACTCCTTTTTATCTGCCTTTTTCTTTTACTGCTTTGAGAGGTTTTCTGCTGCCTAAACTCCTGCTTGTTTTGCGCTTTTACAAAAGCACGTTTTGAGGAAGTTTTGATTTTGTACGCTTTTTCGAGCCTGTGTATAGCTTTTTGTTTACAAATTTTTGTAAATATGGTACAATAACTTCGTATTGTAAAATAGGGGATGAGTTTCTTATGGATATGAACAGAATCGTAGTGAAGGTAGGTACTTCAACCCTTACCTACGAAAACGGCAAGGCGAATTTAAGACGGATTGAGGAGCTTTGCAAGGTGCTTTCCGATTTGCAGAATCAGGGCAGGGATATTATTCTTGTTTCCTCAGGCGCAATCGGTGTCGGTATGGGCAAGCTGGGACTTTCCGAGAAGCCATCCGGGACTAAAGAAAAGCAGGCTTTGGCGGCGATAGGTCAGTGCGAGCTTATGTTTATGTACGATAAGCTTTTCGGTGAATATAACCACATGGTGGCTCAGGTACTTCTTACACGAGACGCCGTGGATTCCGCCCACAAAAAGGAGAATGTACTCAATACCTTTGATACCCTTCTTTCCATGGTAATTATCCCTATTGTAAACGAAAACGACACGGTTTCAATTGACGAGTTAGAGGGCAAAAACTTCGGCGATAACGATATGCTTTCCGCTATTGTTGCGAAATTAATCGGCGCGGACAGCCTTGTTATCCTTACGGATATTGACGGCCTGTATGACCGCGACCCCCGAAAAAATCCCGACGCCGAGCGAATAGAAGTGGTTGAGAAGATCACCGCCGAGATTGAGGAAATGGCAGGCGGCTCAGGCTCTAACCGCGGCACAGGCGGTATGACTACTAAAATCATGGCTTCGAAGTATGCTACAAATGCAGGTATAAACTGCTTTGTTATCGGCGGCGACGACCCAAAGAGAATTTACGATGTGATTGACGGAAAATCTGTCGGCACACTCTTTAAGGCACAGTAATCAGTTAATATATTGGAGGAAGATGTATGACAGTTTCAGAAATGGGCAAGAGAGCAAAGGCGGCTTCCCGCGCTCTTGCAAATGCAGGTATTCTCAAGAATAAGGCACTCTATGCTTTAGCCGATGCACTTGAGACGGAGGCTGAGTATATACTTGCCGAAAACGCAAAGGACCTTTCAAACGGCGAAGCGAACGGCATGAGCAAATCCCTTTTAGACAGACTTGCTTTAAGCGACTCAAGAATCAAGGGTATGGCTGACGGCGCCCGCCAGGTTGCGGCCTTGGCAGATCCCATCGGAACATATATTTCAGGAGGAAAGCTCCCCAACGGCTTAGAGGTTACCAGAGTAAGAGTACCCCTCGGCGTTATCGGTATTATCTTTGAGGCTCGTCCCAACGTTACTGCCGACGCTGCCGCACTTTGCTTAAAGTCGGGAAATGCAGTAATCCTCAGGGGCGGCAAGGAAGCTATTAACTCTAACATGGCAATTGCTAAGGTTATGAGAGAAGCCATTGAGAAAGCAGGACTCCCTGCTGACTGCGTTCAGCTTATCGAGGATACAACAAGACAGAGCTCCATTGAGCTTATGGGACTTACCGAGTATCTTGACGTGCTCATTCCACGCGGCGGCGCAGGTCTTATTAAAGCTACCGTTGAGAACGCAAAGGTACCTGTAATTGAAACAGGCACAGGTAACTGCCACATTTACGTTGATGAATTTGCCGACCCCTCCATGGCGGCTGAAATAGTATTTAATGCAAAAACCTCACGTCCCTCTGTCTGTAATGCCGCAGAGAGCCTTTTGGTGCACAAGAATATTGCCGAAAAGGTGCTTCCTCTCATTAAAGCGGAGCTTGACAAAATGAATGTTGAGATAAGAGGCTGCGAGATAACAAGAGAGATTTTAGGCGAGTCGGTTACTCCTGCAACAGAAGAGGACTACTACACCGAATTCCTCGATTACATTATCTCCTGCAAGGTTGTTGAGTCGGTAGACGAAGCTATTGCGCATATCGCAGAGCATTCAACGGGTCACTCGGAATGTATCGTAACCGAGGACTACAACAACTCAAATAAATTTACAAGCGAGGTTGACTCTGCCGCTGTATATGTCAACGCTTCAACAAGGTTTACCGACGGCGGAGAGTTCGGTTTGGGTGCCGAGATAGGTATTTCAACGCAAAAACTCCATGCAAGGGGTCCTTTGGGAATAAACGAACTCACAAGCATGAAGTTTATAGTTAAGGGTCAGGGTCAGGTAAGATAACCGACTCTACTATATAATTACGTAGAGAAGCGCTAAAATCAAGACGGGGTCTGTGCCTTCCTCTGAGGAGAGTATCATAATCAAAAGCAGAATCAGGAGCTTTTCCTTATCCTCAAACAGCTTTGATGCGTCAAAGGGAACAGGGGTGTTTTTAGGAGGTTCTGCGTCCGTAAGGGGAGCAGGCTCAGGTGACTTTTGGGGTTGCGGCTGTGGGGGATTTTGATTAGGTCTTATCCCTCGCTGCATATCTCTGGCCCTTCTGAGAGCCTCGGTTTCCATTGTGTCCATAGTTCACCTCAAAATATACCCGTACCCTTGAGCTTCGGGATGATTCGCATGATTTTAAGCATCTTCTGCGCTTCGTCAAGCCGTTTGCGCTTATCCTTTGACAGAAAGGGTCGCAGAGAGTTTAGCAGTACCGTTGATTCATCCTCTTTGTTCATGCCTTGCAAAAGGGGCAGAAATTTTGTTAGTGAGGATAAAAGCTCCGGAGAAAAGCTACCGTTTAATAGAGAGGAAAGAGGATTCTTATCTTCCTTTTTGGGGGCGCTTCCTCCTAAGAGATTTGAAAGCATTGACATATCAAAGCCTGAATTGGTGTTTTCTTTTTGACTTGAGGTGTCGCTTTGGCTTAAACCCAAAGATTTCGAAAGTTCAGAGATTTTGCTCATCGCCTCGGGGTTTGAGAGGATATTTCCGAGTGTTTCTTCAAAGTTATCCATTGTTTTGGAGCTTTCTGATTAGTGCCTGCACCTGAGGATTTTCCAAAAGCTTCTTTGTTGCCTCGGGATTTTGAAGCATGGAGCTTACCTTTTGCTTTTGGGAAGGAGAAAGGTTTTTCATTAAAGCCTCCATGTTTCCCTGCTGTGCGGATTTTTTTATTTCCTCGGGGTTTTGACCGAGACTTTTTGAGAGATTCTTAAAAATCTCGTTATCGAAGTTTGAGTTTGACATTTTACCACCTCACAATACCTTATGTTTTGTATTTATATAATATGACAGGTGACGATTTATGCGAATATTAGTTGTGTCCGACAGCCACGGAGATTCCTATGCTCTGGAAAGCGTTGTTAATAAACATTCATCAGCGGAGATTATTGTCCATTGCGGCGACGGTGCTGATGAAGCAAGAGAAATTAAACTCCGACATCCCGATAAAATGGTGGTTTCCGTAAGGGGAAACTGCGATTTTTGTACCGACGCACCGACTACCGAGATTTTTTCGGTAGAGGGCAAGAAAATTTTCGTTACTCACGGACATCTTTACGGAGTTAAGGGCGGCCTTTATACCGCGACCTGCGCCGCAAGAGAGGCGGGGGCTGATATTCTCCTTTTCGGTCACACTCATAATCCTCTTGCCGTTTACGATGACGGACTCTATATTCTCAATCCCGGAAGTCTCAGATACTACGAGCCTACCTACGGCTTAGTAGAGATTACGGAAAAGGGAGTTCTGACAAATATTGTGAGCTACGATAGATAAACTTTACAGTAGAAAATTAATTTGACTTATGATAGAATAAAGGACGGTGACGGTATGAATTTTTCACAGCTTCAAGTTAGTGACAGCCTAAAAAAACAGCTTGACTCTATGGAGAAAAATGCCCGTATGCCTCATGCTGTCATCATAACAGGAGCCGATAAGGAGAAAAGAGAGGAGCTCTCAACTCTGCTTTCAATGTGGGCGGTTTGTACCTCTGAGGATGAAAAGCCCTGCTGCCGATGCAGACAATGTCTTAAAGCAAAAAGTAAAAACCACATGGATATTTACTACGCTAAGGGTAAGGGCAAAACCGACTCCATATCTGTTGATGAGATAAGAAATATTGTCAGAGATTCAATTATCATTCCCGGTGAGGCAGTAAGAAAAGTCTATGTTCTCACGGATATTGATAAAAGAATGGGCAAGGAAGCCTTAAACGCTTTTCTCAAAACCTTAGAGGAGCCAACTCAGGATATTCTTTTCCTTTTGACCGCAGAGTCTACCAAAACCCTGCCTGTTACCATACTGTCAAGATGTGCAACTCTGAATATCAGCACACAGACAGAGTTTCAGGAGACCGATTTGGCTCTTGCAAGGGAAATTCTTAAGGGGATTATTGACACGAAAGAGTTACCCCTTCTAAAGGCAACGTCGGCACTCTCAACCAGGCAAAAGGCCTTGGAG
>JAQXHW010000064.1 GCA_029007475.1 Oscillospiraceae bacterium
CAGCGAATCTCAGGAGAGAATGGCTGTTGTTGTTGAAGCAAAGGACGTTGCACGTTTCAAGGAGCTTGCCGAAACGGAAAACCTGGAGGCAACCTTGGTTGCTGAGGTTACCGAGAGTCCCCGACTTGTTATGACCTATAACGATGTGGCAATCGTTGACCTTTCCCGTGAATTTCTCAACTCCAACGGCGCAGAAAAGCATATTGATATTGCACCCGCCGCTCCCGAGAAGTTCGAGGTAGAGGTAGGGGAGAGCTTTGCCGACAATATGAAGGCACTGGTTTCTGACCTCAACGTTTGCTCAAAGCGCGGACTTTCCGAGCGTTTTGACTCCACTATCGGCGCAGGTACAGTCCTCATGCCCTTCGGCGGTAAGTATCAGCTTACTCCCATTCAGGCAATGGTCAACAAAATTTCCGTTGAGAAAAAGCACACCGACACCTGTTCCTTTATGTCTTGGGGCTATAACCCCTATTTAGCCGAGAAAAGCCCCTACCACGGAGCATACCTTGCAGTAGTAGAGAGCCTTTCAAAGTTAGTTGCAACAGGCGGTACCTTAGACGGCGCTTACCTTACATTCCAGGAATACTTTGAGAGTCCCCGCACAGACGCAAAGCGTTGGGGCAAGCCTCTCTCCGCACTTTTAGGCTCCTTTGACGCACAGCTCGACTATGAAATTGCTTCAATTGGCGGCAAGGATTCCATGAGCGGCAGCTTTGAGGATATCGACGTACCCCCTACACTTGTTTCCTTTGCCGTTACAACAGGCAAGGTGCAGGACGTTATCTCTCCCGAATTCAAAGAAGCAGGCAGCAAGGTAGTGCTCCTTGCTCCCGAATATAATAAGAACGGACTTCCCGATAAAGATTCTCAGAAGGCTGTTTTCAACACCGTAAATGAGCTAAACAAAGCAGGCAAGATTAAGGCAGCCTATACACTCGGCTTCGGCGGTATGGCTGAAGCTGTCTATAAAATGGCAATCGGCAACGGCTTCGGCTTCAAGTTCAGCGACAGCCTTACCATGAATGACATTTTCGGCGTGGGCTACGGCGCATTCGTACTTGAAGTGGCAGATGACGTAAACGCAGGCACAGTAATCGGCGAAACCACCGAGGAAAGAGCAATCGTTTACAAGAACGAGACCGTTTGCGTATGTGAGCTGAGTAAGCTCTACGAGAATAAGCTGGAGGACGTTTACTCCTGCAATATCGACCAGGGAAGCAGAGAAATTCCCACAATTAGTTTCGATGGCAAGGGCACAAAAGCTCCTGCAATTAAGGTCGCAAGACCCAAGGTGCTTATCCCCGTATTCCCCGGTACCAACTGTGAGTACGATTCTGCTAAGGTTATGCGTGACGCAGGCGCAGAGGCTGAGATTGTTGTTATCAAGAACTTAACTCCCAAGGCTGTTTCCGAGTCTGTTGAGTACTTTGCAAATGCTCTCAAAACCGCTCAAATGGTATTCTTACCCGGCGGATTTTCAGGCGGCGATGAGCCTGACGGCTCTGCGAAGTTCATTACTGCATTCTTCAGAAACAAGGCAGTAACCGAGGAGGTTCACGAACTTCTCAAAAACCGCGACGGCTTAATGTGCGGTATCTGTAACGGCTTCCAGGCGTTAATTAAGTTAGGTCTTGTGCCCTTTGGCGAAATCGTTGATACCGACGAGAACTGCCCCACGCTTACCTACAATACTATCGGACGTCACCAGTCCAAGCTGGTAAGAGTAAGAGTTGCCTCAAACCTCTCACCTTGGCTCAAAAATTCTCCTGTGGGTGAAACCTACCTTACCCCCATTTCTCACGGCGAGGGTCGTGTCCGTGCAAGCGACGAGCTTATCAATAAGCTTATCAAAAACGGTCAGGTTGCTACTCAGTATGTTGACCTTGAGGGTAAGGCAACCTCAGACGTAGCCTTTAATCCCAACAACTCAGCCTTCGCTATTGAGGGTATCACCTCTCCCGACGGCAGAGTATTCGGTAAAATGGGTCACTGCGAGAGAATCGGCAACGGCCTCTACAAGAACGTAGAGGGTAACTCCGATATGGGTATTTTCCGCGCCGCAGTCGAATACTTCAAATAATTAATATTTCTTATAATAATTTGCCTGCTGCTTATTGACTTTTGAGCCGATAAGTAGTAGGATAGTAAAAATATTTATTAAGCCAATATATAGCTATATGAAAGAGGAGGTAATAATATGGCATACTATTTCTCAGAACCCTCTCGCACCTTTAGCGAGTATTTGCTCGTTCCCGGTTACACCTCAGAGCAGTGTATCCCCGCAAACGTAAATTTATCAACACCCCTTGTTAAGTTCAAGAAGGGAGAGGAGCCCTCCATAAAGCTCAATATCCCTATGGTTTCTGCAATTATGCAGTCTGTTTCTAACGACAAAATGGCTATTGCTCTTGCAAAAGAGGGCGGTGTTTCCTTTATCTACGGCTCACAGTCCGTCGAGGATGAAGCAGCTATGGTAGCTCGCGTTAAGGCTTACAAAGCAGGCTTCGTAGTAAGCGACTCTAACCTGCAGCCCACCGACACCCTCGCAGATGTTCTCAACCTCTACGAGGAAAAGGGTCACAACACCATGGCAGTTACCGAGGACGGTACGGCAAACGGCAAGCTCTTAGGTATCGTTACAGGCAGAGATTACCGCGTTAGCCGTATGTCCTTCGATATCCCCGTTTCTCAGTTCATGACTCCCCTTGAAAAGCTCATTACCGCTCCCGAGACCACTACTCTCAAGGAAGCTAACGACATTATATGGGAGCATAAATTAAATTCACTCCCCATTGTTGACAAAAACGGCTGCCTGATGTACTTCGTATTCCGCAAGGACTACACCGAGCATAAGGAAAATCCCAACGAGATTTTGGATGCTGATAAGAGATATATTGTGGGTGCCGGTATCAACACTCTCGATTACGAGCAGAGAGTTCCCGCACTTGTTGAGGCAGGTGCCGATGTTCTCTGTATCGACTCCTCAGAGGGTTACTCCTGCTGGCAGAAAAAGACTCTCGATTTCATCCGCGAAAAGTACGGCGACAGCGTAAAGGTGGGCGCCGGTAACGTAGTTGACCGTGACGGCTTTATGTTCCTTGCAGAAGCAGGCGCTGACTTTATCAAGGTTGGTATCGGCGGCGGCTCAATCTGTATCACCCGTGAAACAAAGGATATCGGCAGAGGTCAGGCAACTGTTCTTATCGAGGTTGCCGCAGCTCGTGACGAGTATTTTGAAAAGACAGGTATATATGTTCCAATCTGCTCCGACGGCGGTATTGTTCACGACTACCACATGACCCTGGCTCTTGCAATGGGCGCAGACTTCATGATGCTTGGCAGATATTTTGCCCGCTTCGACGAATCTCCCACAACTAAGCTCAATATTAACGGCACATACGTTAAGGAGTACTGGGGTGAAGGCTCAAACAGAGCAAGAAACTGGCAGAGATACGACTTAGGCGGAAAGAGCAAGCTCTCATTTGAGGAGGGCGTTGACTCCTACGTTACCTATGCAGGTCCCTTAAAGGACAACGTAGCAAAGAGCCTTTATAAGGTTAAGTCCACAATGTGCAACTGCGGTGTTACAAATATCCCCGACTTGCAGAAGAACGCAAAGCTTACTGTTGTTTCCTCTACCTCTATTGTTGAAGGCGGTTACCACGATGTAATGCTCAAGTCCGCCGTTCAGAACAACAGATAAATAAAGATATAAGACATTAAAAATCCCGAACAGCTTTATACCGTTCGGGATTTTTTGCGTCTATTGAGATTTTTCAGTCACAGACCCTGCAAAAGAGATTAAGAAAATTTGTAGGTTTTTACTGTCCATTTGCCTGAGGAGTTGCTGTCAAGGCTGTAGCCTATGCCTGTTTCTCCTGAGAGGGTAATATCAATAGTCTGTTCGCTTCCGTTTGTAAAAATTATTTTCTGATAATCGCTGTAACTAAAGGAAATGGAATAGATTTTTTGGTTTAGTTCGTTGGTTTTAACATAGGTCATTGTATTTCCCGGCCAGGCGGACATACTTCCGGCACTTCCCCAAACATATGCCTTAACTGTGGACCAGTGTTTGTTGTTGGTGAAGTAAACGGTGATGTCGCCGCCTGTATCACCGCCTATATCACCGCCGGAGGTGGAACCTCCCACAGCTTCTATAACGTCATATAACCTATTTAGCATAGCCTCAAGCTCCTCGTAGGTGTTGTTGTTGTCGCGCAAGGCTTTTTTCAGAGCTTGATACTGGTCATATGAGCTGTACTCATAGTATTTCTCAAGATTTTGTTTGATATTTGAGAGAAGGTCAGGCAGGCTTTTGCCGCCTGCTGCTCCAACCTGAGCAGCAGCCTTTTTCTCTATGGGGAATTTATCTATTATATCGGCAACTTTCTTTTGAATAGCCGTTGCGTCACGGATATTTACTTCTGTGTCGCCTGTGACGTTTGCCTGTGTAAATGCCTTACCTTTAAGAGTAATTGTCTTTGCAATATGCTTTTGAACTACGGAAGCGTCCTTGATGTTGACTTCGCCGTTTAGGTCTGCGTCGCCGTATAGGTAGATATCAGGCTCGGTGACGGAGGTGGAGAAGGTTTGGGTTGTTGCGGGAACAGTTGTGACCTCTGAGGGCTCGGTTTTGGTTGTTGCGGGAGCAGTTGTCACCTCTGAGGGCTCGGTTTTAGTTGTTACGGGAGCGGTTGTCACCTCTGTAGGCTCGGTATTTACTGTTGTGGGAGCGGCGGTTGTTGCCTCGGATACTGTTGTTGGCTCCGTGGGAGTATCCGCTAAGGTTGTATCAAAGGGAATGATATAGGAACAAAGAGGCATAATCTCGTTATTGTAAAGATTGACACCGTTAAAGAGAATGCTGTCCTTATAGACCTCAACAATATATCCCTCGGAAAGTCCCAATACGGGAGTGCGGTCAACAGAGCCGTTTACAAGTCGTCTAACGCCGCCGACGGCGCTGTTGTGCATCATAACCGAGGACGTGCCGTTGTTGTCTGAGTAGTTATGCTGAGCGGAAAGCTCCAAGTGAGTGTGGCCTGTGATGATTACGCATTCCTTGTAGGTTTCCATGAGCTTTATAAAACGGCTAACGTCAGGGCTTGACTTGTTAAGACCTAAGTCGTAGTAGTAGGGGGCGGTCAGCTTGTCGCCGCTGCCCCAGCCCGTAACATTGGCGTGCTCTATAATAAAGATGTTTTTGCCGTCGCTTGAGTATTTTTTGAGGAGCCCTTCAAGCCAGTCAAGCTGTGCGCTTGAGAATTGGGTGTTTTTGTTGGTGTAGAAGGCACCCTCCATAGCCATGAAAATGAAGTGGTCGCCGGTATTGGGCTCGGTGATTTCAAAATAGCCCTTGCCGCTGTTTATGGTGTTGATGTTCGAGTCAAGTCCCGTGCCCTTGATAAAGGCATCGAAGTTGGTTTTTGAGGAGCCATGCCAAACTGTCGCTACATCGTGGTTGCCGATAGCCTCGTAAATAGGCATAACGTAGGAGGAGTCGGCTAAGATTTTCTGATAACGCTTAAATTCGGTAGCGTAGGTTTGGTTGCCGTTTTGGTCGTTTGCTGTGTCGCCGGAGGAAACAGTAAAGTCAACACCTCTCTTTGCAAGAGTCTCAAAGGCTGCTGCAAGATGGGTTTCGTCGTAGGGATATCTGCCCTCGCCGTAAGAGTCGTTTGCAAGCTGGATGTCGCTTATTGAGCCGAAGGTATAGAAAGCGTCGCGGCTTTTATAGGGAAGCTGTTTTGAATTAGGGATAGAGTAAACAGCCGAGGCTTTAGAAGCTGTGCAGTTTGCAAGGGTCGCCGGCTCGGAGCTTGATTTTATTGCGATGAGCTTTTCTGCGTCGGCTGGGATTGCCGTTTGCTTAGGCATTTTGAGGGTACCTTTTCCCGAGGAGACAGTCACCTTTCCCAAGGTGTCCATGCCTTCCAAGGCTTTTTCCGAATCTGCCCAGTAGAGGTAGTAGGTGCCGTCTGCAGCCGAGAGGGTAATTGTACCCTCGGCAAAGCCTTTTTCGGTTTTTGCGAAGCTGTAACTAATTGAGTCAGCCGCAGAAACGGACACAAGTCCTACGGTGACAAGGGAAGCTGCCATAAGGAAGCAGAGAATAAGAGATAGTGTTTTTTTCACAACCAAACCTCCGATACAATAATATACATATTTATTTTATCACTGAGCAAGGACAAATACAATAGCGATTATTATTGCTTTAAGTTTTTTACTTTGTCTGAAATTGCCTCAAGTTCTTCTTTTGAAAGCTCGGGAAGCCGTGAGAGCTTGTCGAGAATTGCTTCGCGGGTCTCTTTATACTGCTGTTCAACACAGCGGTTGTAGAAGCTGACAACAACTCCTGTGGCTAAAGCGGTTACGAATAGAGCATAGATTGAGATTAAAACGGAGCAGATCTTACCCAAAGCGGTAGTGACCACGACATCCCCGAGTCCCACCGTAAAGGTAACGGAATAAATGTACCAAAGAGCGTCGAAGTAGCTCGTTATATTAGGCTCAATCAAAAATACCGCAAATCCGCAGATAAGTATAAAGACTATGAAGCCCAAAATGATACTGTTTGCGTGAGTTTTTTTGAGGATTCCTCTGAGAATTTTCAGCTTTTTCATAAAAACCACTCCTATACGGTTGTAAATTTATGTTAGTGCAGAAAGCGTAGTTTTAATTGATTATTTCAGTTTGCCGAAGATGAGTAGGTTGTAGACCTTATCTCCCTTTGTAACTGCATTTTTGAGATTTCCTTCTAAAGTGAAACCGCATTTCTCCAAAACCCGGCGTGAAGCGATGTTTCCCTCATAGACCTGTGCGGTCAGCCGGTTAAGGGACAGCTCCCTGAATGCTATGTCGCAAATCAATTTTGCGGCCTCGGTGGCGATGCCTTTGCCCCAGTATTCCCTTGCGAATACATAGCCCAGTTCACCGTCGTTTTTGCGTACATCCGGAAGCCTTTCGACCGTTATGTTGCCTGCAACCTTACCGTTTACAAGCACCTTCCTGAAAACTCCGTTTTTGCCCTCGTTTTCACAGGCGAAGTTTATCCACCAATCCGCGTTCTCTAAGGTGTAGGGATAAGGAAGCCTGTCCGAAAGATATTTCCTATCTGCCTCGTCACAAAGCTGCTGCAAAGCCTTATCGTCCTCTTTTGTCCATTTCTTTTGCGGCAATTTCCTTTGTAGCCTTTGTTGTTAAGACAAGGCTGTATTCATTTTCACCGATTTTTATT
>JAQXHW010000065.1 GCA_029007475.1 Oscillospiraceae bacterium
ATCGAATTTACTGTAACAGACGTCAAAGGTAACAACAGCGGGAGTGTCAAAGAAAGCGCCGAAAAGCTTGTCGGCGGTTTTAACGACAATGAAGTTATGTGCGCCGTAGAGTGAGTGAGTTGCTTCGGTATGATTGGGGTCATCTGCACAGAAGCTGTTATAAATATAGCCTTTTTTATTTATACCTCGCATAGCTTCGCCTAAACCGTAGACAGCGTCATCTTTTTGAATTTTTATTGTGAACTTGAGTCCTGTGCCGTTTAAGGTCTCAAAATACGGAAGCGGGCAGCTTGACGATTCTATGTTTTTAACTACTGCTTCGGTGTCAAAGGGCTTGCCGAATAGATACTTTTTTATCACAAAAATCACTACCGTTCTTGAAAAATTCATATTTATATTATATAATAATATAGTATATAAAAGTATAACATAAAAATACGCATTATACAATATGATTTCGGGTAATTCATCCCCGATTTTCCCATGAACTTTCGGTAATTTGAAGCCTCAAAAAAGGAGAAAAAATATGGAAAATAAAGTAATCTTATTCGCAGACAGCTCCGTAGACCTCTCTGAAGAACTGAGAGAAAGATACAACGTCCACACTCTGCCTATTCATGTCATTTTGGACGAGAAGGTTTATGAGGACGGCGTTGATATTTCCAGTCAGGAGATTTTTGAGCATTACTATAAAACTAAACAGCTTCCCAAAACTGCCGCTATTAATTTTGAGGATATCCACCGTGCCCTCAAGCCCTATGTTGAGGATGGCTATGAGATAGTTTATATAAGCATTGGCTCTGCTCTTTCATCGAGCTTCAAGAACAGCTGTCTCGCTGCCGAGGAGCTAAACGGAAAGGTTTATCCTGTTGATTCCTGCTCTCTTTCCTCAGGCGCAGGTCTTTTGGTTATCGAAGCTGCTGAGCGAATTGCTAAGGGCATGAGTGCAAAGCAGGTTGCCGAGGAGGTTTCTGCTCTCAATCAGAAAAACCATGCGAGCTTTGTTTTAGATACACTTGAGTTCATGAAAGCCGGCGGCAGATGCTCTGCTGTTGCTGCGTTCGGCGCAAATCTCTTGGGCATCAAGCCATGTATCAAGGTGTTTAATGAGAATAACGGCGCTATGGCCGTTTCTAAGAAGTACAGAGGTAAGTTCGAGAAGGTTATTTTTAACTACATTGACGATACTTTAGCTTCCTACGATAATATCCGTACCGACAGAATCTTTATAACATATTCAACCGTAGAGAACGGCCTTGACGAGAAGGTCAAGAAGTATCTCGAGGATAAAAATATGTTTAAGGAGATTTTCTGCACCACGGCAAGCGGTACAATTTCGAGCCACTGCGGCCCCAATACCTTGGGAATCCTCTTTATGACGGAGTAAAGATACAACTGCTTTCCCTAAGTAAATAGCAAAAGCCTTACTGCGTGTAAGGCTTTTAATATTGGAGTGATTATTTTGCCCTCGGACATTAACAGCATGATGACAAAAAGTGAGTTTTTATCAGATTATTATAAGCGAAAGCCTTGGTATTATATCTTCCTTTTGCTCACCCTGGGCTGTGTTGCAGCGGCGGCTTTTCTGCTTATTCTTAACGGAGAGGTTTTGGTTAATATCGGAAAAAACTTCTCAAGCTTCGACTCGGTTAAAATGGTAAAATTCGCTTGGTGTGTAGTTGCCGGAGTTTTGATTATACTGACCGTACCTTGCTTTATCCTTACCAAAAGATTTAATTCTAAAGCGGTTGATGCATACAGCAAGTATCTCTCGGGACTTGAGATGAAGCCTGATATCTCCGAGGAAAATCTTACAGCGGGTGAAAATGAATGGAAGTGTAAGGTTTGCGGCAGAGTAAATGCAAATTACGTTGGTACCTGCGCCTGCAAAGAGGCAAGACCTGCGGGAATTTCTCCGAGCATAGCTAAGGACGACTGATAAGCAAGAAACAAAGCGGCAGCTAATGACAGTTATACCCGTACCGAAAGCAAAAAAGAAAACCCTCTGCATGCGCTTACACGTTTGCGGAGGGTTATTTTTTATGCTTAGTAGAGGGCGATTTTGAGAGAGTCCACGTTTTTATTCATAAGAGAGAGGTAAGTTTCGCCCTTGTCAAAATCCTCTTTGGAAACATTGTGACAGGAGTAGAAGGTCAAAACCTCTGCTCCTGTTTCCTCGGCAATAGTCTTTGCTATGGAGTCTGAGCTGAGCTCAATTTTGAAAATTACGGGAATGCTTTCCTTTTTTACGGTTTCGATAAGCTCGGCAACTGTGCCGGCAGAGGGCTCTGTGTCCTCCGAACAGCCCGAGAAAGCGGCATGATAGTTAAGGGAGTATTCCTCGGCAAAGTAGAGGAGAGGGAAGCGATCCCCGAAAACCAATGTTTTTCTCACACCGCCGTCAATAACCTCTCTGAACTCCTTGTGGAGAGCCTCCAACTTGTCTATATAGCTATCGAGTCTATTCTCATAGTAGCTTTGATTTTTGCTGTCCTTTGACACGAGAACAGAGGAAATCTTATTGCAAATCTTGATTGCGTTTTTGGGAGAGGTCCAGACGTGCTCGTCAATTTCGCTGTGGCTGTGTTCGTCCTCATGAGCTTTTGCCTCTACGCAGTCAATTAGTGCGATAATCTCCATATTGGGATTGTCCGCCGACTTTATGAGAGAGTCAATCCATGTGTCGCTTTCTCCGCCTGTGTAGATAAAAATATCGCACTGTGAGATTTTCACTATATCCGAGGTTGTGGGCTCGAAGCTGTGTGTTTCAGCCCCTGCGGGAATGAGCATGGTGACCTCGGCTTTCTCACCCGAAAGCTGTCTTGCAAAATCGTATCCGGGGAAATTTACGGTGACGATTTTCAGTTTACCGCTGTCAACGCTGTTTTGAGTACAGCCGAAAAGCCCTACGGTAAAGATTAGCAAAAGTAATAAAGAAATCAGTTTTTTCATATACGGCTCCAAAAGCTTAAAAATAATCAGATACATAAATGATATCACAAATTCAGAAAATTACAACCGAAGAATGAAAGTTTGACTCGAAATCTTGGTATTGACCGAAACTAAATTGAGCCTTATAATATAAAATATATTTATTTTCGAGGACAGATATGGAACTTAAAGCCCCCTGGAGAAAATTTTATAAAGGAATACCCGAGAGCCTGAGCTACCCCGAGGGCTCTATTAGTGATGCTGTTTTCGAAAACGCGAGGGAATATCCTAAGGCTCATGCACTTTATTACATGGGTAATAGGATAAGTTACGAAGAGCTTTATGAAAAAACCTTGGATTTTCAGTGCGTTTTTGAGTCGTTGGGGGTCAAAAAGGGTGATGTTGTGGCGGTTTGCCTGCCCAATATTCCCGAGGCGGTGTACTGCCTTTATGCTCTGAACAGAATGGGTGCTGTGTCCGCCTTTTTGCATCCCTTATCTGCTCCTGCGGAGCTTGATTATTACCTTCAGGAGCTTTCCGCAAAGTTGGTTGTGACTCTGGACTCTCTGCTTGAAAAGTTTGGTGAAAAAGCGCGAAGCAAGGGCAGATGTTTTCTTTTGATGAGCCCCTCTTTGTCAATGCCTGCCTACATGAAAATAGGATATAGGCTAACCGAGAAAAAGAAAGCAAAGGTAGAATACGGCGAGAAAATAAAGAGCCTTTCCGAGCTTTTGAAAGCTAAGCGAAAAGCCATTCCGAAAGCAGTAAAAATGAACAAGGACGACACGGCGGTTATCCTTTTTTCAGGCGGTACTACGGGAGTGCCCAAGGGGGTCATGCTCTCTAACTTAGGACTCAACGCTATGGGTATGCAGACCGCCGTTATGAGCGGCACAGATGTCAGGGGAACGTCAATGCTTGCAGCAATGCCTATGTTTCACGGCTTCGGCTTGGCGGTATGTATTCATACAATCATGATTTCCGGAGGCTGCAGTATTCTTGTGCCCCGTTTTACCGCAAAGGAATACGCAAAACTGATAAAAAAGAGAAAACCCAATTTTATCGCAGGAGTGCCTACGATTTACGAGGCAATCTGTGACAGCAACTATCTCGACCGTGTTGAGCTTTCGTTTCTTATGGGAGTTTTTTCGGGTGGCGATACCCTGAGTCCTAATCTAAAAGAACGGTTCGATGAATTTCTCAAGGCACACGGCGCAAAGGTTAGAATCCGAGAAGGCTACGGTGCTACCGAGTGTGTTACCGCAAGCTGTCTTACACCCATAAATGACGAACGGCGGGGAAGTATCGGGATTCCCTTCCCCGATGTTTTCTATAAAATCTGCAAGGTTGATACTACCGATGAAGCGCCCTACGGCGAGGTGGGTGAAATCTGCATAACAGGACCTGCTATTATGAAGGGTTACCTGAATGACAGGGAGGAAACAGAGAAAGTCCTGAAAAAACACGAGGACGGAAACGTATGGCTTCACACAGGGGATTTAGGACTTATGGATACCGACGGCTTCGTGTACTTTAAGCAGAGAATTAAACGAATGATTATTACCAGCGGCTACAACGTCTATCCCTCACGGATTGAGGATATTGCAAATTCCTTTGATGGAATTGAGAAAAGCTGTGCCGTGGGTGTTGAGGATACCTATAAAATGCAGAGGGTGAAGCTCTATGCTGTGCTGAAAAAAGGGGTAGAGGATACCCCTCGGCTTCGCGAGGAATTAAATAATTATCTCAAAAACAATATAGCGAAATACGCTCTCCCCAAAGAGATTGAATTTATTAAGGAGCTCCCCAAAACCAAGTACGGAAAAGTTGATTTCAATAAACTTCAGGAGAACGCAAAAACAGACGGCTAATTTTTTATTAGCCGTCTGTTTCCTCTTATTATTCGATTACTTCGCCTATTTTATAGCCTGTTTCAATCTTTGCAACGAATTTCTGAACTGCGGTTGCGTCCTTTACTGTAACTGTTTCGTCGCCGTCAACATTTGCGCAAAGGCCTGCATCCGCACTGAGCGTAACGGTTTTTGCAACAGCCTTCTGAATGACGGTTGCGTCTTTGACGTTAACTGTACCGTCAAGGTCGGCGTCTCCTAAGTAGAGAGTGGTTGAGGGAGGAGTAATAGTGCCCTTGTAGGCAGGTGCGTATTGCTCGCTGAGCCATGCGGCACGGGAGTTGAGCCAGTCGATTGTGTACTGATACTGGTCCTTAAAGGAATTGATATCGTAGTAAGTTATGTTTGTATCGGGAACATATTTCTTTGCGGTGTAGTCAAAGCTGCCGTTTTGCAGGTTGGAGTGGTCACAAATCCAAGTGCCTGTGGTAAGGAGCCAGCCCATTTCGTAGTTCATAGCGGCGGAGCCTTCGAGAACGTTATAGTAATAATCCTTTGAGAGAAGCTCTCCGTCGGCGGTACCGCTTTCGTTAAACGCGTTAAGCGCAGGCAGGAATTCATCAAACCAAATCTGAGCGCAGTAGTCCATAACCGTTGCGTTTCTTGCGGCATAGCCTAAGGTGGTGTACTTGCTTGTCTTACCTGAGCCGTTGCCGGGCTTATACATTACCCACCAGCCTGTGGGCTCCTCATAATCCTTAACGCCCATGCTTGCAAGCTGTCTGACAACGCCTGTGGCGTTGCCTAAGGAGTTGTCGTAATCCCAAACAGGAGAAGCGAAGAATTTCCAGTTACCGTCTGTATCCTGCTTGTAGGTGAAGTAAAGCGAGGATATACTTACGTCCCAGTTTTTGGAAAGCTCGTTGATAATGAGAATTTTTGAAAGAGAGTCAATATCCACTAATTCGCCCATATTTGATGCGTCGGAGCAAATAGCCTTATGCATAGCGTCAAACTTATTCCTAACAAAATCGAGAACTGCGTCGTAGTTGGGGTCTCCATTATCAAGCTCGGGACCCTTAACGGTTAAGTTACAGTGGGCAACAGAGGAGTAAGTGTGATAATCGGTATCATTAGCGCCTGCGTCAATCTCAACAAGGAAGGGGAATTCTGCCTTGAGGCTGCCGTCTGTGTTGAGATGTGTATCGTCCTTAATCTCGGGGATAAGGTTGTTTTTGCCGATATCAACTTTTTGAGTAATCTGATAGGAGCCTAAGTATTCGCCGTTAATGTAGAAGTCGGCAAAGCGTGAGTCGGAAGCGTAGGGCATACCGACTGCGTCGGAGAGATCCTGTAAGAAACGGTTGCGGATAAGAGAGGAGTCCTGGTAATTTGCAAGGAATGAGAGCTTCTTTGTTTTCTCCATTCCGTCAATAGAAACTGCGCTGTCGTAGGTGACATTAAAGGGCTTCTTGTTTTTATCCCAGGTTGTGTTGCCGCGGCCCTTGATTTTCTTAATGGGAGTGTTGTCAACATTTCCCTCATCGTCAACAATAGCGCCGGTTGCCTTAGCAGAGTTTTCTTTATCAAGAGACAGATAAGTGAAAAGGTCGGTGCCTGAGCCGTCTGCGTCGGGGTTATTGATAAAGATTGCCGCCTCCGCGGTAGAGCTCATGAATTTAAGCTCTTCGGTTTTTGAGCCTACTGTAACGGTGTAGGTCTTGCCGTTTGTGAAGCTGACTTCGGCAGTCTTTCCTGCTGGAATGGTTGTATCGCCGATTTTAACGTCTGAGGAGAAGGTGTTGAGAATAACTACGCTTCCCTTGACGCTTGAGGGGAGGAAGAAGTATTTTTCCTTGGAAACACCCTCGCCCGGAGTTAAGCCCAAATCTCTCAGGTCATACTCATCGTAGTCGTGGTAGCTGTCTGCATGCTGCCAGTGGTGCCATGCCTCGGTTTCGGCGGAGTCCTCTACTGCATGGGCATAGAGCATATCCGCCTCAAAATATGAGGGTAAGCCCTCGGGTACAGCGGCGCCGACACTAAAGGAAACAAGTCCCAAACTCAGCACCGTAACAAGAGCTAAAAGAATACTGATAAGTTTCTTCATAGGGTGAGCCTCCTTAAACTCTAAATTTGCAAGTATATTATATCATAAATTCTTTTCGTGGACAAGAGAAATTATTTAGCGAATAAATCCCGATGTAAGTAGGATAATTATAACCTTTTGTTGCAAGATGAATATGTATGTGCTATAATTTTTCCATACATTATTGAAAGGAAGTAAAGACATGTTTCTTTATAATAAAGCGGTTGTAAAAGAGGATATGCAGGAGATTATCTCAAGAGAGTATATCCCCTTTGATTTACTCAAGAATAAAACTGTCCTCGTAACCGGCGCGACGGGTATGCTTGCCTACTATTTTACCCTAACGCTCATGCACCTGAATATAGAGAAGGACTACGGTATTAGGGTTATTGCTCTCGTGAGAAATAAGGAAAAAGCCCGGGCGAAGTTTGAGGGATTTCTCGGCGACAGCCGTTTTGAGCTTCTCTCACAGGATGTTTGTGAGAAAATGAATATTGAGGGAGATTTAGATTATATTTTCCACGCCGCAGGCGCTGCAAGTCCCTATTTTATCAAGAACGACCCTACGGGAATTATTGCCGCAAATACCCAGGGAACGGTGAATGTTTTAGAGCTTGCAAAAGAAAAAAATGTAACCAACATCGTCTATCCCTCTACCCGAGAAATCTACGGCAAGGTTGAGGGTGTGGACTTTATTAAGGAAACCGATATGGGCGTTTTTGACCCCCTTGATGCCCGTTCCTGTTATCCCGAAAGCAAGCGTATAGCCGAAACTATCCTTAAAAGCTACAATGTTCAGTACGGTGTACCCTTTACTGTGCTGAGAATTGCCCACTCCTTTGGCCCGGGAATGATAATTGAGAGCGACGGCAGAGTTATGGCCGATTTCATAAGCGACGCTGTTCATTCAAGAAATATCGTGCTCAAGAGCGAGGGTCTTGCAGAGCGTGCGTTTTGCTATATCACCGACGCAGTCGCCGCAATATTCACAGCGATGCTTAAGGGTGGCTGCGGTGAAGCCTATAATCTCGCCAATGAAACAGAGCCAACTGCAATTCGTGACGTAGCGCAAATGCTCAGCGATTTATTCCCTGAGAGAAATATAAAGGTTATCTTTGAAATTGCAAAGGACAACAGCGGCTACTGCAACTATGCCCGAGTAGGCCTCGATACCGCAAAACTGGAGTCCTTAGGCTGGAAGCCTCAGGTAAAGCTGATTGACGGTCTCAGAAGAACAGTAGTAAGCTTCGATTAAATTTCAAATATAGTTTTAGACAAAGTTACAGCCCATCTGTGCAGTTTACAGATGGGCTGTTTTTTTAATCTATTGGATATACCACGTAGTCGGTGCTGAAGTAGCGATGACTGCGTTTTCTTTTTATTTTCGGCTTGTATTCGTCAGCAGTAACGCCTTCAAAAATGATTTTGTCGGTTTCAACATTGTGGTTTACTCTCTCCTCCTCAGGGGGTAACTCCATGTAATTTCCGAACATGTGAGTAAGCAGCTTTTCATATTGGGAGGGAGCTCTTACAACCGTATTTTCAAACTCTATATCAACGCCGTCGCCCCAAAGCTCAGAGGGGCAGACCTCTTTAGGATAACCGTGGAAGCCTGAGAGGGAAGCCATGTATTTCTTGTTGGAAATCAGCTTTGCAAACTTTCCGGTAAGATTGCGAAGCCCCATGAGCAGACATCTCGGGAGAATACACTGTAAAAGTCTAAAAGATACAATAAAGGGCAGACTCATGTTTTTGTAGAGAAATTCTGTGGTCTTTTCCTTTGAACAGATAAAGCCGCCTAAGCAGCTGAAAATTTTGAAGAATATTTTTTGCAGGGCGTTTGATGAGGGCACGAAGTCGAGAGGGAAAATATCGATGAAAATACCCTTGTGAAGCGGCAGATGCTCAAACTTATCCTCGCCGAAGTAGGTGCCGTTTTTTCTTAGCTTTGCGTAGTAGAAGTAACAGCCCTTTTCGGTTTTTTGATTTTGCAGGAAGTAGTCGGGGGAGAGTTTTTCTCCTGCAATTTTTAGGAGCTTGTCAAAATCCTCTCTCGGCATGGAAACGTCAATGTCATCGTCCCAGGGAATAAAGCCCTTGTGACGTACAGCACCGATAAGGGAGCCGCCTACGATATAGTAACGAAGATTGTTTTCTCGGCAAAAGCTGTCGAAATATCTAAGTATTTCCAGTTCCTCAAGCTGCAACTTTCGCATAATTTGGTTTCTTTCTGTTTCGTATGCGACCTTTTCGTTTATTTTTGCTTCAATTTCTGCCCGAAGTTCCCCGTTGTCCTTGCCCGAGGAAATCTTTTCTGCCACTAATTGAGCGGCAAAGGCGGAAATTTCTTCTTTGTTGATTTCAGACATAGAGTTGTACCTCTTTTCTGATTATTTTTCGAGGAATCTAAGAATCTCCCCATAGATTCTCTCGCAGTTATTGAAGTCGTCAAAAGCAAAGAAATCGTCGGCACGTTTTTTGTATTCCTCTTGCGCCTTACACTGGTTTTCAATAAATTCGCAGATTGTGTCAACAAGGGTTTTGTGATTGGTGCAGATAGGACCGAAGCCCTGAGAGGGATAGTCAATGCCGCCGGCTTCGTAATGAGGGGGCAGGGTGTCGGGATGATAGTA
>JAQXHW010000066.1 GCA_029007475.1 Oscillospiraceae bacterium
CCAGACAGTGTAGTTATCGGTAGGTATGTTGGAAAGAGTATACTTAAAACAATTCTCAGTATTATCGTATGTCATCAGCTCTTCTTTACCTGTTCCCCAAAAATAATAGGTATCAGTATCAGACCAACCGCTGTCCGCAAGGTCGACCTGGGCGGCTGAGGGGCTTACCATACCCACTACCGTGAGAGAAAGCACCATCACGAGCGTCAAGAGAACTGACAGTCCGCGGGAGAAACCCTTTTTTACAGTTTTCATAAAATTACCTCCTAAATTTCAATTTCATGAAAAGATGGGTTAGTAATATCCGTTTTGGGCTTATGCCTTATGTCTGACCTCCAAAGGTGTGAAAATACAGCTTTTTTGCAAAGTAAATTTCTCCCCTTTTTCGGTAAGATAACTTACAGCAAAGGACAATACTTCACAATGCCAAAAGGGTACACTTACCCATCAAATATTACCAGATAATTATAATACATATATACGGTAAAAATCAACCATAAACTAACAGTTTTTCTATTTTTGTCAATTTTATATAAATGAAATAAGTGTTTTGTATAATTTGCATAATTTTTTACTTCGTTTACGGAATATACAGAAATTTTTAGGGTAAAAATAGCTATTAATTTCGATTTATTTGTATAGTATTGATAAATATACAGTATGAATTTCGTTGAGGCGTCAACAGCTTTCTTTCTCTACATCCTGTTGTGGGTGATTTTTTCTTCGGCACAAGGTCTTGTTATCTCCTGAAATTTTCCGCAAAAAAAATAGGCACAGATTGCTCTGTGCCTTTGGGTACTTTAATTAGTCCGCTGAGTAAGGAAGAAGTGCAAGGTAGCGTGCACGCTTGATTGCTACTGTAAGCTCTCTCTGGTGTGCTGCGCAGGTGCCTGTTACTCTTCTGGGAAGAATCTTTGCTCTTTCGGACATATAACGGCGAAGACGGTTGATATCTTTGTAATCAATCTTCTCTACCTTATCAACGCAGAAAGCACATACTTTTCTGCGTGCTTTTCTGTGCATAGGTCTTTCAGCCATGGTAATATCTCCTTTCGTAATTTAAGGTAATGAGAACAGGAGTTCTCGGTTAATTTTAGATAAAGGTTTAGAAGGGCAGGTCATCATCGCCGGGCATTTCCTCAAAATCTGAGGAAGGTCCGCTTACAAATGAGGGCGACTGCTCAGCAAAAGCGGGTGCCGGCGCAGGAGCATAACCGCCGGCTTGGTAGCCTGAGTTATCTCTTCTCTCACCTGTGAATGAGGCATTGTCGGCGATAACCTCTACAACGTAGCGGTTTGTGCCGTCCTTTGCCTGATATGTGCGGCTCTGAAGCTGTCCGTCAATTGCGATGAGGGAGCCTTTTCTAAAGTGTTTGCATACAAAATCAGCGGTATAACGCCAAGCTACGATATCAAAGAAATCAGCCTGTCTCTCCTCCCCTGCTTTGACATAGTTTCTGTCGACAGCAATGCGGAAGGTTGTTACGTTAGTACCATTCTGTGTGGTTTTAAGTTCGGGGTCGGACACGAGTCTGCCCATGAGGACTACTCTGTTAATCATAAGTATGCTTCCTTTCGTCTCGGCATCTTAGTTTAAGATGCAATAGTCTCGATTATTCGTCTTTCTTGATAATTAATGATCTTAAAACACCGTCAGTAATCTTGTAAACACGGTCAAGCTCTGCGGGGAACTCAGCCTCGGACTCGAAATTAACGAGTACGTAGTAGCCTTCGCTCTCCTTATTGATGAGATATGCGAGCTTTCTCTTGCCCCACTCATCAACGCTCTGCAGTGTTGCGTGCTTCTCGATGAGCTTAGTAAACTTCTCAACAAGTGCCTGAGTAGCTTCCTCACCGTTCTTTACTGACAAAACCATTACGGTCTCGTAGTTTGCTTTAACTGCCATTAATCGCACCTCCTTTTGGACTTTTGGCACTTCTTACGAAGTGCAAGGATGCCGTGACTCTGCCGTCACGTTGGTAAATAAAAAACCTATTATGCGCAATTTTGCTCATAACAGGTTAATTATAGCAGTTTATTTGGGTTTGTCAAGGGTTTTCGGCATTATTTCTCAGGTTTGTCCTTTGATTCCGGTTTTGAGGTTGGCATATATAATTTTTCGCTCTCATTTCCCATTTCGTCAATAGAAGGGAATCCCCTACCCTTTATAGCGTTTGCTGTGGTAATAATTATAAACGCCTCGGGGTCTATTTCCTTTACAATCAGGGTTGACTTATGAACCTGCTGAGGACGGACTGCACAGAGTACAACTCTTTTATCGTCGCGCTTATAGCCGCCTTCGGCTTTTAAGAGGGTAACACCTCTATCTACCTTCTGCATAATCTCCTCGCAGACTTCATCATAACGAGAAGTTACGATAAAGAGAAGCTTTCCGTTATTTCGGCTTACGCCGTAGAGGACGGTATCAATAACGCGCACACTAATAAATATGCAAATTGATGCATAAAGTCCGGCTTCGATATTGCCGTACACAAAAGCCGAAAATGTGACAACGCAGACGTCTATCATCAAAATAAAATTACCGATTGAAAGGTGCGGAAGTTTCTCGTGCATAATCCTTGAAACTATATCGCTGCCACCCGTTGATGAACCTCGGTAGAAAATAAGTGCTAGTCCTGCACCGCAGAGAAGTCCTCCGAAAAGAGCAACGAGGATTGTATCCATTTCACCCACAAAAGGCTTGATAAATTCCGCAATCATATCTAAGGAAAAAATATCGATTAATACAGAGGAAATGGCGGTAGTTACAATAGAACGTGCCATGTATTTCCAGCCCAGAGTTATGCCGCCCCAAATGAAAATAGGGATGTTTATCACAAAAGTCATTACACCTATGGGCAGAAAGGGTGCCAAATAATTAATCACTGTACAAATACCTATTACTCCGCCCGGCGCTATATTGTAGGGAGCTGTGAATACTGCGATTGAAATTGCATAGATAACACAGCCTGCAAATATTATTAAATAATCAAAAATAAGAGTTTTTACAGATACGGATCTCTTAGTTTTTGTTTCCATATTATTCACCTATAACGAATATTTATTCAGAAGTAACTATATCGAAAAGTTCTCGAATTCTCTCTTTTCGCTCACAGAGATAAAGGTAGCCGAACAAGGCTTCGAAGCCTGTTGCGGCATGATAATCCTTAAGAGCTGCGTTCTTCGGCACAGAGTTAACGTTCACGTTTCTACCCCTCTTATACACCGCAATTTCTTCTTCGGTCAGATACGGCATGAGCTTATGAGCGGCTTCGGACTGAGCTTTTGCGCAGACCATATCTACCTTAATTCTATTCAAATCCCCTACCCTTCTGCCATCATGCTTTACGAGATATTCACGGACTAAAAGCTCGTAAACACCGTCGCCTACAAAGGCACAGGTTAAGGAAGGCAGGGTTTTGGGGTCGATATTCTTATTAATTATATCCATATAAGCTCCTCTTAGTCCATAAATTCAAACTGAACCTCATAAATGGATACTGTGTCTCCCTCCTCAATTCCCGCTTCTCGAAGCGCGTCAATAACGCCGGAGTTTATGAGGACATTCTGGAAGTAATTTAGGCTTTCGTAGTCGTCAAAATTAACAGACTGCATGAGTCTATATAGCCACTTACCCTCAACAAAGTAGATATCATCCTCGTGAGTGATTTTAATCTCCTTTTCCTTGAGAGTATCAAGCTCGATTTCGGGGGCAGGCTCG
>JAQXHW010000067.1 GCA_029007475.1 Oscillospiraceae bacterium
TTATGGTTAACACCGGTGTAGTACAGAATTCTTTCGGTTGTAGTTGTCTTACCGGCATCGATGTGAGCCATGATACCGATGTTTCTTGTCATTTCAAGAGATACTTGCCTTGGCATAAAATCCTCCTTCGATAAATCCGATAAAACTTATTACCATCTGTAATGTGCGAAAGCCTTGTTAGCTTCAGCCATCTTGTGAGTGTCTTCACGCTTCTTGGCAGCGCCGCCGGCACCGTTAGTAGCGTCAAGGATTTCTGCAGCAAGCTTTTCCTTCATAGTCTTTTCGCTACGAAGTCTTGAATAGTTTGTGAGCCAACGCAGACCTAAGGTCTGGCGTCTCTCGGGTCTAACCTCCATGGGAACCTGGTAGGTAGAACCACCTACACGGCGAGCCTTTACCTCAAGTAAGGGCATGATATTCTCCATAGCAGCCTCGAATGTCTCGAGGGGATCTTTACCTGTCTTCTCGGAAATAATATCGAATGCACCGTAAACAATCTTCTGGGCAACACCCTTCTTACCGTCGAGCATGATGTTATTGATAAGACGTGTAACTAATTTGGATCTGTAAATAGGATCCGGTAATACATCGCGTTTTGCGATTGAACCTCTTCTTGGCACTTTACTTCCCTCCTTCACAATATTTGAGATCTCATAGGTACTCGAAAGCGACAAACTCCCGTATGCCAACACAGAGGCTTAATATATATAAAGCTCTGCATTGAATACAGATACGAAATAATCTTAGTTTCGCTTAATTTGTCAATTCCTTATTTACCCTTCTTAGGACGCTTTGCGCCGTACTTGGAACGTGCCTGGTTACGGTTAGCAACACCCTGAGCATCGAGTGTACCTCTGATAATGTGATAACGCACACCGGGGAGGTCCTTAACTCTACCGCCGCGAATAAGAACAACAGAGTGCTCCTGCAGGTTGTGGCCAACGCCGGGGATGTAGGAACTGACTTCAATTCCGTTAGAAAGTCTAACTCTTGCGATTTTACGAAGAGCTGAGTTAGGCTTCTTAGGTGTAGCAGTCTTAACTGCTGTGCAAACACCGCGCTTCTGGGGTGAGGTCTGGTTGATAGCTCTGTTTTTCTTAGAGTTCCAGCCCTTTAAGAGTGCAGGTGCCTTAGCCTTTTTCTCGGTAACTTCTCTTCCCTTACGAACCAACTGGTTAAAGGTAGGCATTGATAGCATTTCTCCTTTCTTATAAATTTTATATGTTAAAGAGGCTAAGATATTTTAGCCACTAAAACAGGCAATATACATATATTGGTATTCCTCACAAAAACCCCGGTAAAAATCGGGATTTTATATAGAGATTACCCATCAAACAGCGCATTTTTACGCATTATCTGACAATTACTAAATATATCATAATGTAAAGGCTTTTGTCAACATCTTTTTTTAGTTTTTTTCGGGCTTTAACGGGGCCTGATTTTGTATAAAACCGTAAATATAAATTTACGAAAAAGAATAAGCGCAGGCTGTTATCTTCCTCACAGCCTGCGCCTGTATTACCTGTCAGTTTTGTAGGTATTGTGAGAGTCAAGTACCGCTATGCGTCAATAGCGGAAAGCTCAATACCTCCGCTTATTGTCCTTACCCTACAAAGACCGCCCGAGGAGTCTTGGTCATAGAGCTTCACTTCTCCGCTTGTGCTCGTTACATCATAGAGCTTTCCGCAAGAGAAAGAACCCTTTACCGCACCGCTGACCGTCTCTGCGGTAAAATTATTACAGCCCAAATTTTCAAAATTCACATCTCCGCTTGTGGTATTTATAACCACATCTCCTGTGCAAACAGCATCACTCAGCGTAAACCTGCCGCTTGTAGTTCTCATATCGAGATTACAGAAGGACATACCGCTGTCGACTTTAATATCTCCGCTTGTGGAAGTAATTTTTGTCAAACCGCCTATATAACCGTCGGCAAGATTTATTTTTCCGCTGACGGTCTTGATCTCAGCACTTCCTATTGCCGGCAGTATTTTCCCTGAAAGCTTTGTTTCTTCGGGATTTTGCATAACATCGGAAACAAAAACCTCTCCGCTGACTGTTTCAAGATATGCCTTGTCGGCAAGTATATTCGAGAGCTTTATTTCTCCGCTGACGTTTTTGAGAATAACATTTTCACACTTTAGATTTGCCGTTTCAAAATCGCATACCAAATCTATATTGCCGGATGTATTTTCAATCTCGATGTCCCTGTATTCATATTTTGGGAGGTAGACGGTAATATTCGGTCGCTTCTCTCCAAACGAGATAAAATTCATAAACCAATAGAAATCTATGCGGCAGTCAACCGTTAGTGTGCCATTCTCAACCTTTACATCAAATTTACTATCCTTAGGCTGAGAATAGATAACCTTACATTCATTATTTTCAGACGCTTCTACCTTAACACTCATGTCTGAACTTCTTATGCTGATATTTTCAAAGCTTTCCTTTGTGGTAAACACTGCTTCCTCATGGGTTTCCATGAACTTCGGCAAAACTCCTGCGTAGCCTAAAGCTATGGCTGTGCCTGCGGTGAGTAAGCCTGAGATAATCAGTATTATTCCTATTATCAAGAGAGTCTTAAATGCTTTATTCATTAGTCTCACTCCTTCTTATAAACAAGGATTTAATCTTGTTTAATATCTTTTTGCTTAAAACTGCCATACCCTGAGTTGCCTTTACTGCCGCCGGAATAAGTACAAATCCGAGACCTAAAACAAGAAGTCCGCAGCCCAAACCGAAAAATCCTTTTCCAAAATCCCCTACGGTCATGCACAATACAGAACAAGCCATAGCAAAGGGGCCTGAGACAATAAACGCCAAATCAACGGCATAGAGGGCAATTATCAAAGACCAAAGGACAATATAGAAAGCAAAAACTATTACGACTGCCGCCAAAGCTAAGGAAAACCATATAGGACTTCCCAAGACAATCAATACTATCTCCCAAGGTCTGAGCTTTCGCGAGGGCTTTACCTTCTCTCTTACAAGTTTTGAAAGAGGAGTAGTAGAAAAAATTTCCGAAACGATGCTCTCAATATCGCCCAGAGCCTCAACCGCTTCTTCCTCGCTGAGTCCGTCCTCTACCCTATCGTCAATCATTTCGCTGTAATATTCTTTTGATTTTTCTATATCCTCTAAGGGAAGCCCCGACAGTCTTTTTTCAAGTGTCTCCAAAAACTCCGGTTTATTCATTTCTACCATCCTCTCTTGTAACAAACTGATATATTGACATAATCTCTTTCCACTCCTCTGAGAACTCCTCGATTCGTGAAAGTCCCTGCTCCGTTATATAATAATATTTTCGAAGTCTGCCGTTATGCTCAGCACTTTTTACAGCTAAAAACCCCGAGGTTTCGAGCCGTCTGAGAATAGGATAGAGAGTAGATTCTGATATCTCCATATATGGCTTCATATCCTTGATTATCTGATAGCCGTAAGAGGGTTCAAATTTAATTGCCGCCAGCACGCAGATATCAAGAAGTCCGCGTTTAAGCTGTATATCCATGCAAATGCCTCCTTACGCATAATACTATACGCCACATAGTATTATATGTCAAGAGGTATTTGAAAAAAATAAGGAGACATTTTTCTTAGTTTGCAATTCTATTAGAAAAATTTTCGGGTTTGCCCCCAATATTTACAAAGAGCCAAAATTTTTTGTAAAAGAAAACAGACCCCGCAAGGCTGCGAGGTCTGATGGAAATATTAGATTACTGTTCCTCTAAGGAAGTGGGGGCTTGGGGAATAAAATTCTCCTCAAGCTCTACGTCGGTATAGCAGCGCATACCGGTACCTGCGGGAACAAGCTTACCGATGATAACGTTCTCCTTAAGACCGAGCAAGGGGTCAACCTTGCCCTTGATAGCGGCATCGGTGAGAACTCTTGTGGTTTCCTGGAAGGAAGCGGCAGACAAGAAGCTGTCGGTAGCAAGAGAAGCCTTTGTAATACCGAGGAGGAGCTGAGTCCACTCTGCGGGCTTAAGGTCGGTTTCACCTGCTTCGATTCTCTTTTCAATCTGCTTGTTAGCATAGAGAACCTCGCTCTTGTCGTACATCTGACCGCCTAAGAACTCAGTTGAGCCGGGCTCGTCAACGCGCACCTTCTTCATCATCTGACGAACGATAACCTCGATGTGCTTATCGTTAATATCAACACCCTGTAAGCGATAGGTGCTCTGTACCTCACTGATGAGGTAATCCTGAACAGCCTGCGGTCCGAGGATTGCGAGGATATCGTGGGGATTAACCGCACCGTCGGTAATCTTATCGCCGGCCTTGATTAAATCGCCCTCCTGCACCTTAACTCTAAAGCCGAAGGGAATGAGGTACTGTTTCTCGTCACCGGTATCTTTATTAAATACAACTGCGTGGCGGTTGTTTTTGATTGTATCGAAGCGAACTTCACCGTCGATTTCGCTGATGATAGCAAGGCTCTTGGGCTTTCTGCTCTCAAAGAGCTCCTCAACACGGGGAAGACCCTGAGTAATATCCTCTGCGGATGCAACACCACCGGTATGGAAGGTTCTCATTGTAAGCTGAGTACCGGGTTCACCGATAGACTGAGCAGCGATAATACCAACAGCCTCACCTACTGTTACAGGCTGACCGTTTGCAAGGTTAGCGCCGTAGCACTTGCGGCAAACACCGTGCTTTGCGTGACATCCGAGAATAGAGCGAATCTTAATGCTCTTGACGCCGGAGTTGCAGATAATATCTGCTTCTGCGGCACCCATGAGGGTGTCCTTGGAAACGAGAACATTTCCCTCGGAGTCCTTAAAGTCCTCAACAAGATATCTGCCCTGTAAACGCTCGTGCATACCCTCGATTACATGCTTGCCCGACATAATATCGAATACTTCGAGACCCTCGGTAGTATGGCAGTCATCCTCACGGATGATAACATCCTGAGAAACGTCAACAAGACGGCGGGTAAGGTAACCTGAGTCAGCGGTACGAAGCGCTGTATCGGCAAGACCCTTACGGGCACCACGGGATGAAATAAAGTATTCGAGAATGTTAAGACCTTCACGGTAGTTAGCGCGAATGGGAATTTCAATGGTTTTACCTGAGGTATTGGCAATAAGACCACGCATACCTGCAAGCTGACGAATCTGGCTCATGCTACCACGGGCACCGGAATCTGCCATCATGAAAATGGGGTTATAGCGGTCGAGGCCGTTCTGGAGTGCCTTGGTAACGTCGTTGGTTGCCTTCTCCCAAATCTTGAGGACCTCATTGTAGCGGTCCTCCTCAGAGCGCAGACCCATCATGAACTCGTCACGAACCATGTCAACATCCTGCTCTGCCTTTGCGAGAATATCCTTCTTCTGGGGAGGAATAATTGCGTCGCAAACAGCAACGGTGATAGCGCCGCGGGTTGAGTATTTATAACCCTGAGCCTTGATATTGTCAAGAACGTCAGCAGTAATTTCTGCGCCGTGCTTTCTGATACAGGAGTCGATAATCTTACCCAACTGCTTCTTACCTACAAGGAAGTCAACCTCGTACTTAAAGATGTTTTCGGGAACACTTCTGTCAACGAAGCCCAAATCCTGAGGAACAGGCTTATTGAAGATAATCTTACCCATTGTTGTATCAACAAGTGCAGACTGCTCAACACCGTTTATCATCATGGTACGGCGTACCTTAATTTTTGAATGGAGCTTAATAACACCGGTCGAGTAGGCCATCATAGCCTCGTCCTCGTCCTTAAATACCTTGCCCTCACCGATTTCTCCGTCCTTATCAAGAGTAAGATAATATGAACCGAGAACCATATCCTGAGTAGGAACAACTACGGGGTGACCGTCGGAGGGCTTTAAGAGGTTTCCTGCTGCCAGCATGAGGAAGCGTGCTTCTGCCTGTGCCTCAGCGGAGAGGGGTACGTGAACAGCCATCTGGTCGCCGTCGAAGTCGGCGTTGAAAGCTGTACATACAAGAGGATGAAGCTTTAATGCTCTACCCTCAACAAGAACAGGCTCGAATGCCTGAATACCAAGTCTATGAAGTGTTGGAGCACGGTTGAGGAGTACGGGGTGACCCTTGATTACCACCTCGAGAGCATCCCAAACCTCGGGACGTGCGCGCTCCACAGCCTTTCTTGCTGCCTTAATGTTCTGAGCTGCCTTAGTCTCAACAAGACGCTTCATAACGAAGGGCTTGAAGAGCTCAAGAGCCATTTCTTTAGGCAGACCGCACTGGTACATTTTAAGCTCAGGACCGACAACAATAACGGAACGTCCGGAATAGTCAACACGCTTACCGAGAAGGTTCTGACGGAAACGTCCCTGCTTGCCCTTGAGCATATCGGAAAGAGACTTGAGCGCGCGGTTGTTGGGGCCTGTTACAGGTCTGCCGCGGCGTCCGTTGTCGATAAGAGCATCAACTGCCTCCTGAAGCATACGCTTTTCGTTGCGGATGATGATATCGGGAGCCTGAAGCTCAAGGAGTCTCTTAAGACGGTTGTTTCTGTTGATAACTCGTCTGTAAAGGTCGTTGAGGTCGGAGGTTGCGAAACGTCCGCCGTCAAGCTGTACCATAGGACGGATATCGGGAGGAATTACGGGAACTACGTCAAGAATCATCCACTCGGGACGGTTGCCTGACATTCTGAAGCTCTCAACAACCTCGAGACGCTTCTGAATTCTAACCTTCTTCTGACCTGTTGCGTCCTCAAGCTCCTCACGAAGCTCTGCTGAAAGTGCGTCAAGGTCAATCTCCTGAAGGAGCTCCTTAATAGCCTCTGCACCCATGCCTGCTTTGAAGTCATCCTCATACTTCTCGCGCATATCCATGTACTCACGCTCTGTGAGGAACTGCATCTTGACAAGGTCACGGCAGTCACCGGGGTCGGTTACGATATACTGAGCAAAGTAGAGTACCTTCTCAAGCATTCTGGGAGAGATATCAAGCATAAGGGAAATTCTTGAGGGAATACCCTTGAAATACCAAATATGAGACACGGGAGCGGCAAGCTCTATATGACCCATTCTCTCACGTCTTACCTTTGCGCGAGTTACTTCAACTCCGCAACGGTCACAGACCATGCCCTTGTAGCGGATTCTCTTGTACTTTCCGCAGTGACACTCCCAGTCCTTGGTAGGTCCGAAAATGCGCTCGCAGAAAAGACCGTCGCGCTCAGGCTTTAGGGTTCTGTAATTGATAGTCTCGGGCTTCTTAACTTCACCGTGAGACCACTCTCTGATTTGGTCAGGAGAGGCCAGACCGATTTTTATTGAATCAAATACATTATTATCCATAATATTTTCTGCCCCTTCCTAATTAATATTCATCGCTGCCATGGTCGTCAAAGTCGCCCATGTCGTCGATATCGTCGAAAATTGAATCCTCGTCGAACATGTTGCCTTCCTCTGAGTCCTCGTCAAGCACGAAGCCGTCCATTGTGGTCATAACCTCGTCCTCCTCGAACTGAACTTCAGCAGGTGCAACAGCCAAATCCTCGTCCTCGTCGAACTTCTGCTTGAGGTCGATTTCCATACCGTCGTGGTCGAGAACCTTAACGTCAAGAGAGAGGGACTGGAGCTCTTTAATAAGAACCTTGAAGGATTCGGGGATACCGGGCATGGGAATGTTCTGACCCTTAACGATTGCCTCGTAGGTCTTAACACGTCCGGTAACGTCATCGGACTTAACTGTGAGGATTTCCTGAAGTGTATAAGCTGCGCCGTAAGCCTCAAGTGCCCAAACTTCCATTTCTCCGAAACGCTGTCCGCCGAACTGAGCTTTACCGCCCAGAGGCTGCTGGGTAACGAGAGAGTAGGGGCCTGTGCTTCTTGCGTGAATCTTATCGTCAACGAGATGATGCAGCTTGAGGTAGTACATATATCCGACAGTTACGGGATTATCGAAGTAATCGCCTGTTCTGCCGTCCTTGAGCCAGGTTTTGCACTCGGAGGTAATACCGTTTTGACGGATACACTCGCCGAAGTCAATGCCTGTAACCTCGCTTCTGGGAGGATACTCGCCCCTTGCCTGCTTCTCCTTCATTTCATCAAAGGCGGCAAAGATATCATCCTCGTGAGCACCGTCAAATACAGGAGTCATAACCTTGAAGCCCAAAGCCTTTGCGGCATAGCCCAAGTGAACCTCGAGAACCTGACCGATGTTCATACGGGAGGGAACGCCCAGGGGGTTAAGAACGATATCAAGGGGAGTACCGTCGGGAAGGAAAGGCATATCCTCAACAGGGAGAATTCTGGAAACAACGCCCTTATTACCGTGGCGGCCTGCCATCTTATCGCCTACGCTGATTTTTCTCTTCTGAGCAAGATAGCAGCGAACAACCTTATTTACACCGGGCTTAAGCTCATCGCGGCTGTTTTCCCTTGTAAACACCTTAACGTCAACAACAATACCGCACTCGCCGTGGGGTACTCTGAGGGAGGTATCGCGGACTTCTCTTGCCTTTTCGCCGAAGATAGCCCTGAGGAGTCTTTCCTCAGCGGTAAGCTCGGTTTCTCCCTTGGGAGTAACCTTACCTACAAGGATGTCGTCAGCATGCACCTCGGCGCCGATATGAATGATACCGTCCTCGTCCAAATCCTTAAGCATATCCTCGCCCACATTGGGGATATCGCGGGTGATTTCCTCGGGTCCGAGCTTAGTATCACGGGCTTCGGTTTCGTACTCTTCAATATGGATAGATGTATAAACATCCTCACGAACAATTTTTTCGGAAATGAGAACTGCGTCCTCGTAGTTGTAGCCTTCCCAGGTCATGAAGCCGATGAGAGCATTCTTACCGAGGGAGATTTCGCCGTCCTTAATTGCGGGACCGTCAGCGATAACCTCGCCCTTAACAACCCTCTGTCCTCTTTCAACAACAGGAACCTGGTTAAAGCAGGTGCCCTGGTTGGAGCGTAAGAACTTAACAACCTCGTGGTCCTTGATTTTGCCGTTGTCATACTGAACACGGATGGTATTTGCGTCTGCGCTCATTACAACACCGTCGTCCTCGGCAAGTACACAGACGCCTGAGTCGGTACCGGCCTTGTACTCCATACCTGTGCCGACAATGGGACTTTCGGTAACCATGAGGGGAACTGCCTGACGCTGCATGTTAGAACCCATGAGTGCTCGGTTAGCGTCATCGTTCTCAAGGAAGGGAATCATTGCGGTAGCAACGGAAACAACCATTCGGGGAGATACGTCCATGTAATCGAACTTGGAAGCATCCATATCAACGAACTCGTCGCGGTGTCTGCCGACAACACGTGAGTTTACGAAGTGACCCTCGCTGTCGAGGGGTGTATTAGCCTGGGCAACGTAGAATTCGTCCTCTTGGTCGGCTGTCATATATACAACCTCATCGGTAACTACGCCGCGCTCCTTATCAATCTTTCTGAACGCAGCCTCAATGAAGCCGTATTCGTTAATTCTTGAGAAGGTAGCAAGGTAGGAGATAAGTCCGATGTTAGGACCTTCGGGAGTTTCGATAGGACACATTCTGCCGTAGTGGCTGTAATGTACGTCTCGAACCTCGAAGCCTGCACGGTCACGCGAGAGACCGCCGGGACCCAGAGCAGAAAGTCTTCTCTTATGAGTAAGCTCTGCAAGGGGGTTATTCTGATCCATGAACTGCGAAAGCGGCGAGGAGCCGAAGAACTCCTTAATTGCCGCAGTCACGGGACGAATATTTATAAGCGTGCTGGGTGAAAGAGTCTCCAGATCCTGAGCCTGAAGTGTCATTCTCTCGCGGATAACTCTCTCAAGACGGCTGAAGCCGATTCTGAACTGATTCTGAAGGAGCTCGCCTACGCAGCGGATACGGCGATTGCCCAAGTGGTCGATATCGTCGGTAGTACCGATATGCTCGGCAAGGCAGTTCATATAGTTGATTGAAGCGAAGATATCGTCGGTGGTAATGTGATTGGGAATAAGCTCGTCGCGGCGCGCGCTAAGCATATCCTTTAGCTCCTCCTCGTCCTTGCAAACCTCAAGGATTTCCATGAGGACAGGATAGGAAACCTTCTCGTTGATTCCGCACTCTTCATTAGCGTCGAAGTCAACATAGCAGGAAATATCAACCATGTTGTTGGAGAGAATCTTTACAATCTTTCCGCCCTCAAGGCTTACAAAGGCTTCCTTAACGCCGGCATTTTCAATCTCGAGAGCCTTCTCGCGGGAAACTGTATCTCCGCGCAGAGCCATAACCTCGCCGGTGGTGGGATTGACGATATTATCGGAAAGCACCTGACCTGCGAGTCTTGCAGAGATGCCTAACTTTTTGTTGTATTTATATCTGCCGACTCTGGACATATCGTAACGTCTTGAGTCGAAGAAAAGATTGCTGATGTGAGTCTGAGCGCTTTCAACTGTGGGAGGCTCTGAAGGACGGAGCTTTCTGTAACACTCTAAAAGACCTGTTTCAACGGAATCGGTGGTATCCTTTTCGAAGGTAGCCTTAATGCGGTCGTCGTCGCCGAAAACCTCAAGGATTTCAGCGTTTGTGCCGAGACCCAATGCACGCAGGAATACGGTAACGGGAATCTTGCGGTTCTTATCAATACGAACATAGAAAACATCGTTTACGTCGTTTTCGTACTCAAGCCAAGCGCCGCGGTTAGGGATAACTGTTGATGAATACAGCTCCTTACCGGTTTTGTCGTGCTCCATCTTGTAGTAAACGCCGGGTGAACGCACAAGCTGAGATACAATAACTCTCTCCGCGCCGTTGATGACGAAGGTACCGCTGTCGGTCATGAGTGGGAATTCTCCCATGAACACGTTGCTCTCCTTAATCTCGCCGGTCTCCTTGTTAAGGAGTCTTGCGGTTACTCTCAGAGCTGCGGAATATGTGGCGTCTCTCTCCTTACACTCGATAACAGAGTAGTTGGGATTGTCCACGTCCAGAGTATAGTCAATAAAATCCAGTACAAGGTTGCCGGAATAATCGGAAATACCGGAAACATCCTTGAATACTTCCTTGAGTCCTTCGTCAAGGAACCACTGGTAAGACTTTTTCTGCACCTCGATAAGATTGGGCATATCGATAACTTCATCAATTTTCGAAAAGCTCACTCTCTCGCTTTTGCCAAGCTTTACCTGCTTAACATTCTCCATAGGTGTTATCACTCCTTCGAAATTTTTTGCCCTTATAGCCCTCACGAAACATAAACAAAACCCGCAGAACTTACGATTTCTGTCCTGAGTTTTAGGTCTCTCCGAAACTTTAGTAAAAGTTTAGTAAAAGAGACTTGACAAACCCCTCGGAATGTGTTATATTTCATAAATTTTCACAAGAGCATTTTGGCAAAGGGGCATATACCCCCATAATGGTACATCATAAGATTATATCGGTATAAAATAGGCTTGTCAAGGGGTTTTTGCGAAAAATCTCCCTGTTTTTTGCTATTTTATTCTGTTTCCACGTAGAATTTTCAGCTCGAATTTTGGCAGACTTTAGAAACACCCAACTGCGTTTACTGTTTTTTTGACAGTTTGCGAATTTACAGCAAAAAAGCATAACCTTTCAAAAAAAATAAGTGCGTACAGCAAAGCCGTACGCACCGAAGCGATTTCTGATTTTATTTTGCTTTTAGAGCTTATCGCCCTTCATGGCAGTCATGAGGGATTTCTTCTTCTTTTCGGGGCGAATATTCTTGCCCTTCATCTTCTTGGCATATTTCCATGAGTTCTGAAGCTCCTCTGAAAGAAGCCCGCCCAGCTTATCCCAATACTTCTCATCAATGCCGTTGAGGATTACGATAGTGATAATAGAGCGTGTATCCATGTCGCCGTTTGAATACTGGGTGCTGATCATCTGAGCCATTTTAGAAAGCTCGCCCTTTGAGCCCTTAGCGAGCATACCGTTCACACGGGGTACAACGTGGGTGGTAAAGAAATTAACCGCACGGAAGCTCTCGTAGTTCTCCTGCTCAGCTTTTACGGTTTCCTTAAGCTCCGGGAAGTAGGTGACGAATCTCTTTGCAAGGAACAAGGGGTCCGCGTTGCCGTCATCCGAGCTTTTCTTTTTCTTAGCCTGCTTTACTCTTTTAACAACCGTTGCAGAGGAAAGCACCTCGCAGAAGTCGGCAGCAATACTCTCGGCTTCTTTGTTTGTGTCGGTTTCGGGATTGAAAATCCAAGTAGCCATGGTTTTCCACTGGTTGTCGGGACCCTCCTCGGTCATTGAGCATGAGCGAAGCACCATGTGCATTTTATCAATAATATAGATAACCGAGTAAGCAACGCTCTCGCTTGTGAAGAGAGAAAGAAGCTCCTTATCGGTGCTGTCAATCTTTTCGCGCTTGAAGCCCTGAGCGTTTAAGGTGTCGGTAACCTTGCCGGTAATTATATCAAAAGCCTTTTTTGTCATATTTTCCATAGCTGCCTCCAAGATGTTTGGATTATACTTAATCATTATACATACTCATATCCCTTTTGTCAAAGGTATTTTAGAGCACCACAGTTCATAGACACGGCAAGAGTATAATACTTATTATATGTCTTGAAACTTCCCGAAAGATATGTTAAAATAACAAGTCAGTAACATAAAACCACCATATCCACTTTGAAAGCGGTGAATTTACTAAAATGAGAAACAGAGCTATCGGTATCTTTGATTCAGGTCTCGGCGGACTTACAGCTGCAAGAGAGCTTATGAAGGTGCTTCCCTCTGAGGATATCATCTACTTTGGCGATACAGGCAGAGTCCCCTACGGCAACAAGAGTGTTGATACCATAAAAAAATACGCTAAGCAGGACGTTAATTTTCTTTTAAGCAATAATGTTAAGGCAATAATCGCCGCATGCGGTACGGTAAGCTCCGTTGCCAAGGACCTTTACAACACTGTACCCGTACCCTACACCGGAGTTTTGAGACCTACCGCAAAGGCAGCCTTAAACGCTACGAAAAACGGCAGGATTGGTGTTATCGGCACTACTGCCACCATAAATTCTCACAGCTACAAAAACCACATTTCGGAGCTTTCAAAGGACGCGGAGGTTTTTGAAGTAGACTGTCCGCTTTTCGTACCCCTGGTCGAAAACGGCTTCACCGACTCGGAGGACATAATCGTAAAAAGTGTAGTTGAGCGTTATGTTAGCCCCCTGCTTGAAAAAGGAGTCGACACCCTTATCTTGGGCTGTACCCACTACCCTATTCTCAAAAATGCCATAGGTAAAGCCATGGGCGAAAATGTTACACTTATTGACTCCGGCAGAGCAACCGCCCTTTATACTGCTGAGCTTTTAAGGGAAAACAATCTCCTTCGAGAAGAAAAAACAGAGGGAACTTACAAATTCTATGTAAGCGATACTCCCGACAACTTTGAAAATCTTGCGGGAGTGTTCTTAGGAAAAAACATTGATAATCAGGTAACTCAAATTCAAATTGAGGAATATTAAGGGAAGATATATGAAAGAAAACTACTTAATCTCCGTTTTGGGTACTCAGGAAATCGGCGGTGAGCGGGACTCGGTTGAGCTTACCACCACCGGCGATTACTACGAGAAAAATTCAAAACGCTACATAGTCTACAAAGAATACGACGAGGAAAATCCTCAGGTCAGTAATTTAAGCACCATCGAGATAGACGGCGACACCGTAACCGTTATTAAAAGCACCCCTTACGAGTCACGACTGATTCTTCAAAAGGCTGTAAGGCATCAATGTCATTACAGCACCATGTTCGGCGACCTTTCGGTGGGAGTATATACAGACAGCCTGGAGGACAGCCTTCACGACACCGGCGGTGAGCTTTTCGTAAGCTACACCCTTGACTTTAACGCAGGACTTGTGAGCAAAAACGAAATTCAGATAAAAGTTAAGAAAAAAGAGGTAGATTAAAATGTCACTTACTTCGATAAATGCGGTAAAAGATTTAAGAAACGCCATAAACACGGCTTTTGAGAAAGCTATGGAAAAAGAGCTTCTCCCCAAGGCAGATATCCCTCAGTTTATTATTGAAGCTCCTGCAAACCGTCAAAACGGCGACCTTGCAACCAACGCCGCTATGCTGGGTGCGAGAACCTTCAGAATGCCCCCTATGAAGATTGCCGACGCTCTCAAAAGCTCCATAGATTTAGAGGGTACGCTCTTTGACCGATGTGAAGCAGCAGGAGCCGGCTTCCTTAACTTTTTCCTGAAGCCCGAATACTTTGCAAAAATCATTGAGGAAATCGAAGAGTCAGGCGACTCTTACGGAAGAAGCAATCACGGCGAGGGTAAAAAATACATGGTGGAGTTCGTCTCGGCAAACCCCACAGGCCCTATGCACATGGGTAACGCCCGCGGAGGTGCTTTGGGCGACTGTCTCGCTTCCGTTTTAGACGCCGCCGGCTACGACGTATATAGAGAATTCTACGTAAACGATGCAGGCAATCAGATTGAAAAATTCGCAAACTCCTTAGAGGCTCGCTATCTTCAGATTTTCGATTCCTCTGTCCCCTTCCCCGAGGACGGCTATCAGGGCGGAGATATTAAGGACTTAGCCGAGGCTTTTCGTGCCGATATGGGCGACAGCTACAAGGACATGAGCTCGGACGAGAGAAAGAAGGCTCTCGTTGACTATGCCTTGCCTAAGAATATTGCCAAAATGCAGGCTGATATGGCAAAATATCGCATTACCTACGACAACTGGTTTTTCGAAAGTGAGCTTCACAGCAGCGGCAAGGTTAAGGAGGTTATCGACCTGCTCACCGAAAAGGGCTTAACCTACGAGAAAGAGGGTGCGGTTTGGTATAAAAATATCCAGGTTGTAACGGACAAGCTCCTCAAGGAAGGAAAAACTCAGGAGGATATCGACAAGCTGGAGCTTAAAGACGATGTTCTCATTCGTGCTAACGGCAACCCCACCTACTTCGCCGCGGATATCGCCTATCACAAAAACAAATTCGACAGAGGCTTCGACACCTGCATCAACGTATGGGGCGCCGACCATCACGGCCATGTTATGCGTATGAAGGGTGCTATGGACGCTATCGGCTATAACGGCGACAAACTGGACATTCTCCTTATGCAGCTTGTTAAACTCATGCAGGGCGGAGAAATTGTTAAGATGAGCAAGCGCACAGGAAAGGCAATTCAGCTTTCAGACCTCTTGGACGAGGTACCTGTTGACAGCACACGCTTTATGTTTAACACAAGAGAAGCCAACACCCAGATGGACTTTGACCTGGATTTAGCAGTTACTCAGGACAACCAAAATCCTGTTTACTACGTTCAGTACGCTCACGCCCGTATTTGCAGTATTTTCCGCAATCTTGAGGCTGACGGTATTAATAAGCGCAACTGCACCCAAGAGGAGCTTATGCTGTTAAAGGAAGCCGAGGAATTAGAGCTTATCGGTCACCTTTCAGCTTACCGCGAGGAGATTATCGCCTCCGCAGAAAGCTACGACCCCACAAGGATTACACGCTACGTTACCACCCTTGCAACACTTTTCCACAAGTTCTACAACGCTCACAGGGTTAAGTGCGGCGAGGAAGCTCTTACCCAGGCAAGGCTCGCGCTTTGCGGCTGCGTCAGAACAGTAATTAAAAATGTTCTCACCATGTTTGCAATAACCTGTCCCGAAAAGATGTAAAAAACGGTCTTTGAGAGAAATGCCGGCACAGCGTCGGAAAGGTTTTCTAAACCAATAAAAAAGCAGGCACGTTTCGTTAATTTCCGAAACGTGCCGTTTTATTTATTGCTTATTCTTTATTTATTGAAATACTTTTTTCGGGAGAGGAACATAATGAGAAATCCCAGGCCGGCTAAAGCCACTACTGCAATCCACTGAAAATATACGGGAATCTCGGGGAACGCCATAATAAAGCCGTAGGCTATTGCTCCCAAGGCAATTAAGATTACGCCTATTCCCGTAAGCCGCGAGTAAACCGCTATATCCTCAGCCTTCACCTTGTTTGCGTCGTCGCCGTGGATAAGGTCGATTCGCTTTCCTGCCCACACAATAATTCCTATTACTATAAGGAAAAGTCCCATTCCCCAAAAGATAAAGTTAATTGTACCTAACTTCATATTCTGCCTCCTATTGCATTAGACAGTGCCGCAAAATTTTCAAGACTCATAGCCTCAGGACGAAGGGCTGGATTTACTCCTGCCTCGGAAAAGGCTTGAGTTAAGGTTGCTTTATCAATTCCCAAAGCAGAGGAAACGGAATTTAAGACTGTTTTTCTCCGCTGAGAAAAAGCGCCCCTCACTACCCTGAAATAGAGCTTTTCATCGTTAACGTCGAGCTTAGGCTTCTTATAAACATCCATTCTTATAACCGCCGAGTCAACCTTTGGCGCAGGCATAAAGGAGCCTGCGGAAACCTTAAACAGAAGCCGAGGCTCGCTAAAGTATCTTACCGCCGCGGTAACTGCGCCGCAAGCGCGGGTGCCCATTTGCGCACAGAGTCTGTCAGCCGCTTCCTTTTGTACCATTACGGTGAGAGCCTTAATCGGCAGCTTTTCCTCGAGTAATTTCATAATTACGGGAGAGGTTATGTAGTAGGGCAGGTTTGCACATACCACAACCTCCATACCGGGAAACTCCTCAGCAATCAATTTGTGCAAGTCAAGCTCCATAACATCGCCGCTGACAATTGTTACATTATCGTGGTCGGCGAGAGTTTTTTTAAGAATTTCGGGGAGCCTTGAGTCAAGCTCAACGGCGACTACCTTTTTAGCCACCTTGCAAAGCTCGTTTGTCAGCACTCCTATCCCGGGACCTACCTCAATAACGCCTGTGTTTTCGTCGGCACCGCAAAGCTCAGCCATTTTCGGACACACAGAGGGGTTTACCAAAAAGTTCTGTCCCAAAGCCTTTGAAAAGGTGAAACCCGACTCCGCCATTATCTTTTTAATCTCATTAAAATCCCATAGTTTTTCCATATATATGAAACCTCTTACAAAAGTCGTAATCCCTTGGGATATTTGTTTTTTAGTTTTTTCTCACTTACTTTTCCGAAGCCTGTGACTATTCCCTCAACGCACAGAGCGGCGTAGCCTTTTACGTTTTCGTCTACGTCAATCTCCTCACCACGTAAGAATTTTTGTACTCGCGGGTCGGTGATTTTCAAATCAACTACACGCTTTATGTTTTGACGGCTTTCAGCCATAAAAAGAGCGTGTGCAGGTTCAAAATAGTTCTTCCTCATAAGTCCTGCAAAAACTCCTGCGCGTAAAACTCCCAAGCCCCTTATTTCCGGGCAGTTTTCGGGGAGTATATAGAGCTTATCCCCCTGTAAATATGCTCTTGAGAGCATACTTACAGAATCAAAGGTATCCTCGAAAAAGGCTTTCACAAAGTCGGGAAGTTTTTTTGTATCGGTGGGTTTTAATACCTCCGCGAATCCACCTGACTCTCCCGAGATTTTCCTGAATTTCGCGGCAAAATGTCCCTCGCCGCCGTCCATTGGGAATATTCTTGTTGATTTTCCGTCGAGAGCCGCTCTGCCAAAGCTTTCATCACAGGGGAGAAGCTCGAAATCGGGATTATTCGCCAAGAATTTTTCTGCAACGTCCTCGTTTTCCGCCTTTGAAAAGGTGCATGTTGAGTAGACAAGCGTACCTCCCGGCTTTAGGGCTTTTTTTGCGCTCTCAAGAATTTTAAGCTGTCTTACCGCACAGGAATCGGAATGCTCCGGAGTCCACTCTGAGTAAGCATTTTCGTCACGGCGGAACATTCCCTCCCCCGAGCAGGGAGCGTCAACCAAAATCCTGTCAAAATACCCCTCTAAAGCAGAGCATAAAGCCTCGGGCTCACAGGAAGAGACTACGGCATTTCCTATACCGCACCTCTCAATATTCGAAATCAGGATATTGGCTCTTGAACGAACATACTCGTTACACCAAATAAGTCCCTCTGAGTCTAAATACGCGGCAAGCTGGGTACTTTTCCCTCCAGGCGCAGCGCATAAATCAAGAACCTTCTCGCCCTTTTCGGGAGAAAGCAGAGTAGCCGCCGACATAGCCGATGGCTCTTGAAAATATATCCCTCCTGCATGATGCAAAGGGTGCTTTCCGGAAAGAGAGGACTTGTCCTCAATATAATAACCGACAGGAGAGAAGGGCGTTTTTTTAATCTCTGTCCCCTCTGACTTCATCAGGCTCTCAAACTTCTCAGGCGAGCATTTCAGGGTATTGACTCTCACACCCACAAAAGGTTTTTTATTATATTCATTTTTGAAAATTTTGAATTCATCCTCACTTAACAGAGGTTTTATTCTCTCAAAAAAATCTTCCACTGCATAATCCTCTTTTATGGGTCAATAATAAGAGCAAAGGGAGGTGCCTAAAAATGAACCAGAACAATAACAACAACAATAACAATCAGAACAAGAACCAGAACAACAACCAGAACAACAATAATCAGAACAAGAACCAGAATAACAACCAGAACAACAACAATAATAACCAGAACAAGAATCAGAACAGATAATTATCTAAGCCATCCTCCGAGAAAATCGGAGGATGGCAGATTTCACAGGTACATATTAAAATCCTAATTTTTCGCCCACGATGATTACCTTAATTCTGTCCTTTTTTCTCTGCTGTGCGGTTACTACATAGTTACAGCAAATTCTGCCCTTTGAGCTGCAGCCGTCGCACATAAAGGACTTTTCATCTTTAATTGACCTGCACTTCTCCATGGTCTCGCAGTAGGCTCCGGTATGGAGTCTTTTTGTATTAAGCGGCGCGGCAACGGTTTTAACGCGCTTTACGGCCTCATCTAAGTTTTCGCAAATTTTATTTACTCCGCAGACTACAATTACACTCTCGGGTCCGTAGAGAAGTGCGGCAACTCGGTTTGAGTTTCCGTCAACATTGTAAAGCACGCCGCCCCTTGTGAGAGCATTTGTGCTCATGAGATATACATCAGCAGTAAATGCGGCACGGTAAACAGCCTCAACATCCTCACAGGTTTCCCTGTTAATGAAGTTATATTTTCCGCTTTTCATTAAGTCGAAAACGCCGCTTTCCTTAAGGCTCACAGAGCCGCCGCAGGTAATGGTTGCTCCCTCGCTGAGTAAAGACTTTACAAGCTCTACCGCTTCTTTTGAGGTTTCGCAGAAGTAGGGCTTCATGTTGTTTTTCTCAAGATTTTCCATTGTCTCACGGATTAAATTCCTGTCATAACTCATAGAGGCACTTCCTTTTCTTATCATAAACAATAATTCACTCTATATTATACACACATATTTCCTTAAAATCAAGGAGTTACAAAGGGCACGCCCAAATAATCCGCAACGCTTCGAGAGAGGTTTTCCGCAATACCGCTTATGTTGTTTCTTATCCACTGAGCGTCCGTGGGATTATCGTGAAAAGCCACCTCAACTAAGGCGGCAGGAGCCTTTGTCCTCCTAACCTCGGCAAGATTAGTTGTGGGTATGGTTGCAACTTTGTTGGGGTCGTAGTAAAGTCCCTTGTAGTTATCCGCAATTACATTAGCAAGCCGCCTTCCGTTATTGGAAGTAGGATAGTAATAAACCTGAACTCCCGTATTCGCACCGGGGTTTGAAGCGCCGGACGCGTTAGAATGAATTGCAAGATGTAAATCGTAATTTCCCGCGTTGGAGTCGTTAATGGTTTTCGTTAGGGAATCCTCGGGATTATTCCTCACAAAATCAATTCCCGAGGCTCTTAAATACGGCTCCATGGCGTCAGCCACCAAGTTCATATAGTATTCCTCGTTACCTCCGCCCACATAAGGGTTAGACTCCTGTAAAGACGGACTTAAAAAAATCTTAGGCATATATCATGCTCCTTAAATATTTTGATATATTATACTTACGGAAAAAACTCTTTATGACCGCTTTACAAATCAGAAAAAATATGATAGAATCTATTACAATAATGATTACTGTTTTTAGGTGAAATCATGAGCGGAAAAAACTTCAGCAAAAAGCGACAGCTTATTCTGGATGCAATTAAATCTACCAACAATCACCCCAGCGCAAAATGGGTCTACGAAAGCCTTAAAGAGGAAATTCCCGATTTGAGCTTAGGCACAGTCTACCGCAATATTGCCCTTTTCAAAGAGGAAGGGCTCGTCGTCACGGTAGCCAACTTAGACGGAGAGGAACGAATTGACGGAGATACCTCCGACCACGCTCATTTTGTCTGTCGGGAATGTAAGGGAGTCTTTGATATCGTCGGAAATATCGGCGCTCCTGCTAAATGCCCTTTGGAGGGCTTCGAAACAGAACATCAGGTGCTCACCTATTTCGGGAAATGCAGCACTTGCATCAATAAAACTAACTTACATAAGGAGGCATAAACATGACTTGGGTTTGCAAAATTTGCGGCTACACTTACGAGGGCGAGGAAGCTCCCGAAGTATGTCCTATCTGCGACGCACCTGCAGAGAGCTTTGAAAAAAAGGACGAGTAAGCTACTGTTTATTTAAGTCAAAAAAGCAAGTGATACACAGACAACTACTGTATATCACTTGCTTTTTATTTTCAAATGGATAGGCTCTGCTTTAGGGAAGTACTAATTAAATCGTTTGTGCATATTGCGCCGTCAGATTGTTCGAAGTTTTGTGCGCAGGCTGACGCCTGTGTGCAGAATTTTGGGCAATATGGCGGAAAAGATGCAAGCAAGCTGTGCAAACAGCATTTATGCGTGATTTAATCAGTAGTTCCTTAGATAACCCTAATGTTTAGGGTGTCGGTAGAGAGGGTAGGTACAGTTTTATTTGAAGAGATTACCAGAACGGTATCGCCCTTCTTAACAACCCCGGTCTCAAGCGCCTTTTGCATTGCCTGGAGAGTAATTTCGTCACTTTCCTTAAGCTCCTTACCGTAAACTGCGGTAATA
>JAQXHW010000068.1 GCA_029007475.1 Oscillospiraceae bacterium
AAAATCATGATTGGCGAGTACGATTTCCTGCCCTGTACTCCTGCGGGCGTTATGGAGATATTAAAGTATTATAATATCCCGGTAGAGGGTAAAAACTGCGTAGTAATCGGCAGAAGCAATATCGTAGGCAAGCCTATGGCGATGCTGCTGCTTCACGCAAACGGTACAGTTACAATCACTCACTCAAGAACTCAGAATCTCAAGAATATCTGCAGAGAAGCGGATGTATTGGTAGCCGCAATCGGCAAGGCAGGTTTTGTCACTGCCGACATGGTAAAAGAGGGTGCGGTTGTCCTTGATGTCGGTATCAACAGGGGAGAGGACGGCAAGCTCCGCGGTGACGTAAACTACATAGAAGTTTCCGAGAAGGCGTCGGCAATTACCCCCGTACCCGGCGGTGTAGGTCCCATGACTATTGCAATGCTTATGAAAAACACTCTTAAAGCCACAAAACTTCAAAATAATTGTTGACAACAACTTTTCGCTGTGATATAGTATATAAGCCGCATATTGTGGGTTTGAAGTTGACTTTTCTAAGGTCATACCCGTCAGTAGCGAGTCTGAATAAAGGATAGGTACTAACTATGTACGCAGTAATCGAAACCGGCGGCAAGCAGTACAAAGTAGAAAACGGCGACGTAATCTACGTTGAGAAGCTTGACGCAGAAGTAGCATCAACTGTTGAGTTCAAGGTTGTTGCAGTTTCCACCGACGACGGTCTTGTTGTGGGTACTCCCTACCTCGAGGGCGCAAAGGTAACAGGTGAGGTAATCAAAACCGATAAGGGCAAGAAAATCACCGTTGCAACCTACAAGCCTAAGAAGGGCGAAAAGAGAAAGCTCGGACACAGACAGCCTTACACTAAGGTTGAAATCAAGTCCATCGCTCAGTAATCTACCATGATTAAGGTTTGCTTTACAAGGTCAAATGACGTCATTTCAGGCTTTGAGCTAAGCGGTCACTCGGGCTTTTCCGAGGAAGGCACCGATATTGTCTGTGCCGCTGTTAGTTCAGCTTCCTATATGACCGCTAACACCTTAACCGAGATTTTAGGACTTAATCCCGAAATCAAAGTGGACGAGGCAAAAATGACTGTAAAGCTAAGTAAAAACGACGCTCCAAAGGCTCAGGATATTCTAAAAGGCTTCCTTTTGCATATCGAAGGCTTGCAGGAGCAATACCCACTAAACATTACTTTATATTTTACGGAGGTGTAAGATAAATGCTTAAGATTAATATTCAGTTATTTGCACATAAAAAAGGTATGGGTTCTACCAAGAACGGTCGTGACTCTGAGTCAAAGCGTCTTGGCGTAAAGCGTGCAGACGGTCAGTTCGTACTTGCAGGCAATATCCTCGTTAAGCAGAGAGGAACTCACATCCATCCCGGCGAGAACGTAGGCAGAGGCAAGGACGATTCTCTCTTCGCACTTGTTGACGGCGTACTTCGCTTCGAGCGTATGGGCAAAGACAGAAGACGTGCAAGCGTTTACCCTGTTGAGCAGTAATATCGCATCTTAAGGGGCGGATTTTTTCCGCCCCTTTATTTTTACGCTTATGAATATTGCAAGAGCGCTAAGTTTATTCTAATTGTATCAATTAGTGTGGGCAAAGCTCTGAAAACTATGCCCCTGACTATATGATAATGATTAATGTATTTCTTCATTTCAATTACTTTGTAAATTCGCTTGTGCTCGGCACAAATTAAATTCCATTACGAAAGAGAGCACGGAGGTTACTATGTTCGTAGATATAGCAAAAATCTTTGTAAAAGCAGGTGACGGCGGCCATGGTGCCGTAACCTTTCACCGTGAAAAATATGTAGCCTCAGGCGGTCCTGACGGCGGCGACGGAGGCAAAGGCGGCGACGTTGTTTTTGTCGCCGATACCAACCTTTCAACCTTGCAGGACTTCCGATATAAGCGCAAGTATGCCGCTGCAAACGGTGCTCAGGGTATGTCGGGGCGAAAAAACGGAAAGAAGGCCGAGGACTTGATTGTCCGTGTACCTATGGGTACATTAATTAAAGATGCCGAAACAGGCAGAATTATCGCCGATATTTCCTCAAATGAGCCTCAAATTATCGCAAAAGGCGGTAAAGGCGGCTGGGGAAACTCTCATTTTGCAACTCCTACCCGTCAAACTCCCCGATTTGCACGTCCCGGACTTCCCGGCGAAGAATTTGAGCTTCAGCTTGAACTCAAGCTCTTAGCCGATGTAGGTCTTGTAGGCTTCCCAAATGTAGGTAAATCCACGCTTCTCTCGGTGGTTTCCCAGGCTAAGCCGGAGATAGCGAACTATCATTTTACTACAATTACTCCGAAATTAGGAGTTGTCTCAGTAGGCGAAAACTCCTTCGTAATGGCGGATATTCCCGGACTTATAGAGAACGCATGGCAGGGACAGGGCTTGGGACATCAGTTTCTCCGTCACGTTGAACGCTGTCGGATGATTATTCATATCGTAGATGTATCGGGCTCCGAGGGCAGGGACCCTAAAGAAGATTTTCGCATCATCAACGAGGAACTGCGTAAGTTTAACTCCGAACTTGCGGACAGACCGATGTTAGTTGCCGGAAATAAGTGTGACCTGGCAAGTGACGAGCAGGTTGCCGATTTCAGGGAGTATGTTGAGTCACAGGGCTACGAATTTTTCCCGATTATGGCAGCAATCCGCTATGATGTAGACCCTTTGCTCAATAAAACCGTTGAGCTTCTCTCTACCTTACCTCCTCTAACTATCTATGAAGCCGAGCCTGCCCCCGAAATCGAGCTTGATACTCTCAAGGAAAAGGAGATTAAAATCACTCACGAGGATGATATCTACTTTGTTGAGGGTAAGTGGCTATATAGACTCATGCAGTCTGTTAATTTTGACGACTACGAAAGCCT
>JAQXHW010000069.1 GCA_029007475.1 Oscillospiraceae bacterium
ACACAAGCAAAGGAGATCTCAGCGACCCTTGACGAAAGCAGTGAGAAAGTTAAAAAGCTCGTTGTAAGCGCCGGCATAGAATATCTGAGTGAAAATTCCTCAAAAGAAACAAAGCTTGCCGTTATTGAGATTTGCAAGAATAATTACATATTTAACGAAACTCATGCTATACCTCAAAAAACAGATATTTCAAACTTCAGCGACAGTTTATACAGTGAGCTTTTGAATTTGTACGATGAAGCTAAACTCACTTTCTCGCAAGGCGGTGAAATTCGCTATATACCTCTTATTCACCGGGGACATCTTCACTCTGCCACCGATGATGAACACCCCTATCTGCGGGCAGTTGCTACACCTTGGGAGGCTTATAATAAAGATTTTGAATACAAAAAGCAGGCTAAATGCGGACTGAGTGTTTACAGTCTGGAATATCTCATCAGCGAGGGTTACTCTAAGCGAGAGGCTCTCTCATACTTGCTCCCTAATTTTACGATAGAATAAGTAACGCACCCGTGTTTGCGACTCGACCTCCAAAGTTAGATTTTTGGATCTGACTTTTGGGGGTCACCACATTGACACTCGGGTGCGTTTTTTCGGGTTAATTAAAGCTTTCTGTACTTTTTAACCTTTTTCTTCTTAGTACGAACATTAGCCGCCAAAATAATATAGAGTACAATCAGCGCACCTGCAACGGCTACGGCAATCCAGAAAGGCCAGCTTGTAACAACAACCTTTACGGTATGCACAGCGTATGCTACACCGCTTCGCTCTATATCCTCGCCTGCAACCAATTCTACGGTCTTAATCTTCTCGTCTTTGTAGTAAACCGTGGCAGTTCCTACATAATCGCCTTTCTTAATAGGCGCGTCAATGCTTTCGGGAATGTCGTGCTGAATCCTAACGTCCTTTTCGTCGTACTCCTTAGGGAGAATTGTATTTACGTTCTCCTTGGGGTAAAGTAAAATTTCGTTATCGGTTGATGAAAAATTCACCGCAATCTCGCAAACAGGCGTTTCAACTGTTAGCATTCGGGAAAGCTCCAAGTCCAGAAGCGCCCATCTGAGAAGATTCTTTGCATCAACAAAGGCTCCGTTATGGTCGGAATTCTCATAAGGTGCGCCCATGCAGATACACATATAAGCATATCCGTCGGCAATTCCCGTTGTTATTACACATCTTCCTGCCTGGTCGGTTGTACCTGTTTTTACTCCTCGCGCATAGGTGTAGTAGTAATCGCCGCCGCGGTTGGCATCAATGAGACTGTTGGTTGTAACCTGGGGGTAATCGTCACCTTCACAGTAATAGGTTGCGGTATTAGTAATCTCAGTAAAGAGAGGAAGCGTCATAGCATAGGAGGTTATGGTATAAAAATCACGGGCAGTTGAGTAATGCATTTCGTCATGGAGTCCGTGAGGATTCATAAAGTGGGTATTAAGGCAGCCGAGCTCTGTTGCTTTTTCATTCATCATATCCACGAATTTTTCTATGCTGCCGCCGCCCACATAGTCGGCAAGCACCATAGCTGCATCGTTACCCGATGTCACCAGCATACAATGGACAAGGTCCATAACAGTCATAGTCTCCCCAACCTTTTGGTCAACTCCCGAGGTCATGCTTCCTGTTCCCAAAAGGGGGTCTATGGCCTCCTTACGAATCTTAACTCTTGTATTTTCAAAGTCTTCAACGTTTTCGGAAACTATAATAAAGGTCATGATTTTTGTAAGAGAGGCAGGAAAACGCACCTTGTCTGCGTTCTTATCGTAAACCGTAACGCCTGTATCCATATTCACAAGGAGCACGGTTTCACTCTCAACCTCACCTTCATAATCATAGGTTATAGCTGAAGCTGCGAAAACAGAGGACAAAATGAGGAGAATTGCAGATGCAGAAATTATAATTCTTCTAAAGAATCTCATAGACAACCACCTTAAATTAAAAAATGGCAAAAATATATAGCTCTTTACCTTTGACATAAGGCGTAAGCTGTGATAATATTATCTCGTTATGTAATACCTTAACATTATACAATAAACAACATTCTTTTTCAAGATATAAGGAGTTTTTACCGTGATTTATGTTACCGGAGATACCCACGGAGATATTAATAGATTCAAAAAGCGTGAGCTTAGAAAGCTTACCTCAAAAGATTACATCATTGTTTGCGGAGATTTTGGCTTTTTCTGGGACAAAAGCCAAAAGGAGCTTGAAAATCTCGAATTCTTGAAAGAGCAGAAGTACAACATTCTTTTTGTTGACGGAACTCACGAGAATTTTGATATTTTGGAGAGCTTCCCCACAGTTGAATTCATGGGCGGCAAAGCAGGCAAAATCGCAAATAACATTTATCACCTTAAGAGAGGCGAAATCTACCACATTAACGGAAAGTTTATCTTTACTTTCGGCGGAGGCGTCAGCGAGGACGTTGGTCAGCTTATGGACACAGGAACATGGTTTGAGCAAGAGCTTCCCTCAGTTGAGGAAATGAAATACGCCGTAGAGAATCTCAAGAACATTAACTGCGAGGTGGACTACATAATCACCCACGAGACCTCTGCTACCTACAAGCATAAAATCTGGAGAAACTGTACCACCAACCCTGTTAACGACTTTTTGGAGCAGCTTGTTACTGAGGTAAGATTCGAAAAGTGGTTTTTCGGTAATCTCCACGTGGAATTTGCCGTAAGCGACAACGCTTTCTCGGTCTTTGAGGAAATTGTTCCCATTGACGGAATCAGAAAAAGCAGACGCTTTTAGAAAAGAATAACAATATATCCTACATATATACCCTGCATAAAAGAGCCCCTGCAACCGGCAGAGGCTCTCTTTTTTTACTTTTCGTTATAATCTTTCTTTTAATTATTCGCAGTCTTTCTTTTAACACTTCACAGCCTTTCGGCTCTATCTCAGCAAAATTCCGCACAGAATAAGACGAAACAAATTAAGTTTTGCAAAATTTCGGTTACTGGTTTTTGAAAAAGCCTTTATTCGCTCGGATTACTTTGAAGCGCCTTTAAGTCGGGCAAGCTCCTCGAGGAAAGTATCCTCGTCCTCAAAGTTCTTATAAACCGAAGCAAAGCGAATATAGGCCACCTTGTCGGTCTCCTTAAGCACTTCCATAACAAGCTCACCGATATGCTGAGAGGTTACTTCCCTATCATAGCCGCTCTGGAGCTTTGCTTCGATATCGTCAACCATCTGCTCCATCTGCTGTACGGAGATAGGCCTTTTTTCACAGGCACGCAAAAATCCGGACATAAGCTTATTACGGTTAAAGACCTCTCGCGATTTATCCCTTTTAACAACCACAATAGGCACGGTTTCGATAACCTCATGGGTTGTAAAACGCTTTGAGCATTTAAGGCACTCACGGCGGCGGCGAATTCTCTCGCCGTCGTCAGCGGGTCTGGAATCTATTACCTTACTCTCTTCAAATCCACAGAAAGGACACTTCATATACAGCACTCCATATATAGTAGATATTTCAATATATAATAGATTATAACACAATATTTATTAATTACAAGTAAAATCTTTTTAATTAAGGTTACAACAGCGAAACTCAAAGAAAAACCCTCTTTGAAAAAGACGTCAAAGAGGGTAAGAATGCAATCAGTTTTTATTCTTTTTATGGGTAAGAAAATCGCAAATTACAACCACGAGCATTGCTATAATTCCCAAGAATGCCAAGATATATGCCCAAATAAAGCTAAAGATATTATATCCGGCCATATTGGTATCTAAGTAGGGCTTACTGGCTTCAAAGAGGAAATAAAGCTGAATACCCCACAAAGCGGTTGACAAAAGTTCAAAGAGGGCTGACGCACCTTTTATAAGCCGATAGACAAAGAGGATACCCAAAGAAACCGTGCCTATAATAGAGCTCCACAAAAGAGATATCATACCCATAAAATCAGGCTGAGATTTGTCTATAACAGGCTCTAAGACACTCGCTTCAATTCCGCGGAAAACATAGAGAGTGTTCTCAAAATATCCGTTTATGATGAAGAGAAGCTCTATTACCAAAGCAATCAAAGCCCCAGCATAAACAAACTTAATTCTGTCTTTGCCCATAATCTCACTCCCACAGTTATCTCATATATTCGATTTTACAGTAAATCTCATAATATGTCAAACTATTTATTTTAAGGGAAATCTTAGCTCACAAAAACATCAGTAGTCTATTATTTCACACAGCCGCACACGTTTTCTTTTTCTGTTCGAAACATCTGATTATTTTCGCTTCTCAAGCTGTACTAAAGCAACAGAAAATTATTATATGAATTAAAATATATGCATTAAAATTTGCAACATAAAGCTCCTGCAAAAGTAATAAACTTAGGCACCTCCCGCGTGAAAGGTGCCTAATAGTTATCATTTATAGATTTTTCGGTAATTTGAGATTATTAAACAGGCTTACCGATGTTGCTGTTTGCGAGCATATCTGCCGCCCACTTCTGAACTGCGGTTGCATCCTTAATATCAATGTTGCCGTTTTCGTCAGTATCGGCTAAATTCTCTAAGAACACTTCAACAGCCACTTGAGCAATAGCCTTCTGAATAAGAGTTGCGTCCTTGATATTGACTGTCTTATCTCCGTTAACGTCACCTAAAAGGTCACCAGTTACGGGGACTGTTGTCTCAACAGGCTTGGTTGTCTCAACGGGGGAGGTTGTTTCAATGGGCTTGGTTGTAACCTCAGGCGAAGTTGTTGGGGTTGTGCCGCCGATATCAACAGTATAGAAGTTGGGACTCAATTTTCCGATAGTCCACTCACCATCAAGGTTCTTGCTGTCCAAATAAATACCCTCGCTGGAGGTTACATCAAGGTCAACGGTCTGCTCGCCGCCCTCACCTGCATTAATAATGTAGTGGTCGTACTCGGCAGGGAAATAACCTACAAACTGTTTCTCGCCGTAATCATTCACGAGAGCAAACTTCATCTGTCTGCCGGGCCAGGGAATCATTTCATTAGCGGTATCGCCGTCACCGTTCCAAGCATAGATGTATGCTTCGTTCCAATTGGACTTAGCAGAGTAAACAATTGTGATGAAGCCGTCTGCAACTGGATATTCGCCGTTTGAAACGTCGATATCATAGAGGTTGTCGTATGCGGGACGATCGGGAACATCGGGGGCAGAATCCATAGCGTAGTAGATACAGGCTATACCCGTTGAGCCTATGGAACCGGTGAGCTTGCCGTTCTTAACCGTAAACTCGTTACCGGTGATAGAATCTTTATAGGTACCGTCAGCAAGAATATTTGCCTTCATGTTTACTGCCTTGGTAGTGCCGGAGAGATTAACAAGGGTTGCACCCTTACCGCCACGCTCAATCATAGTAACATTGTTCTGTACGGAATTGTACTCCTCGGCATCGCCGAAGTAATTGTCAAACCGGTTGACAGCTGCAACCTCGGGACGTGCCCAAGAGGTGATATTTGCTTCACCGAGATAGATTTCGGAGCAGATATTCTCGATAGCTGCGCGGTTTGCACCTGTGCGGTCATCGGGACGGGCAAAATATACGCCTGTGATAGTCTGTCTTGCAGCAGTAAGCGCCCAAATCTTGTTTCTGTTCTGAACTGAGAGGGATGATGTACCGCCGTCAATATAGGTATCGTGAGATTCGTTCCACTGAATTACGTTCTCTTTAGTGAAGTTTGAGCTGGGATAGTAGGGAATGGAATTTCCGCCGTTGCCGCCTTTTTCAACTGCATCCTTAATGCCCCAGTAAGAGGAGCTGTCGGTAACGTCCATCATACAGGTGTACTCGGAGAAAGGTCTGCCGTCGCCGCACTTGTTGAGAATTTCGCCGTAAGCGTAAATCTCTTCGTCGGGATAATCAGCGCGGAGCTTAATTAATGTGTTCTCCCAGAAATCGGAAGCGAAGTATGTATCGTACTTGGTTTCGATATGCTTTGCAGCGTCAAAACGGAAGCCGTCAGCACCTGCCAAAATAAGCTCCTCAAGGTAATCGTAGATAGCGTCCTGAACTACCTTTGTGCTTGTGTCAAGGTCAGGAAGACCTGAGGTACAGTGCTGGGTAAGGTCCTCTTCGATATCGTAATCACTGTAGCCGTCCCAGTAGTTCTCTTTATAAGTCATATCGACCCAAGGTGAGTGGAAAGCCTTTGCTTCGATAATCTCTTTTTCAAGCTCCCAAGCTCTGGGGTTAACGTGATCAATGGGATCTTCTGAGGTATTGGTGTATAGTCCGGTGTGGTCGTCGTCGGTACCCATGTGGTTGATAACTGCGTCAACAATAATCTTTACGCCTAACTTGTTTGCTTCCTCGCACATCTTGACAAATTCAGCCTTTGTTCCGAGAGCGTTATCTTCGCTTTCGTTAAGCTGGAAGCCGGCAGGCTGATAGAACATCCACCAGCCGTTTGGAGCAACGCCGTTTACTGCGGGCTCACAAACCTTGATACCCTTCGTAGCCATTTTGATCTCGTTGGGAGGAGATACCTGGATGGTGGTAAAGCCCTGCTCTGCAACGGTCTCAAGATTAGCAATAACATTTTTATAAGACCAGTTCCAAGCCTGAAGAATCTTACCTTCGTTTACAGTATCGGTAAGACCGTAGTTGTTCTCGGGCTTAATAGACTCGAGCATTTTTTCGTACTCATTGTACTCGCTAACCGCAGCAGAAGCCGAGGGTGCAAAAGCAAAGCCGGCAACACAGCAGGAAAGCACAACTGTTACTGCAAGAATAACACTAAGCAATCTTTTCGCTTTCATAAAAAGCCTCCATTATAATATTTGTACCCATTCCCGAAAATCCATGCTGATTCGGAAACAGAAACGGCATACAGCACCGTAATATACGGATATATTATACAATATCAAAAACAAAATAACAACAGTTTTTCATTAAATTTTGCTTAAATTTTGTAAATAGTGAACAAAACGTCGTTTCCTCCGTAAAGCTAACTTTTGGATTAGATAAAGTTGCTAATTTGTTTTGTGGAAATTTTAACAATATGACAAAAAACAATTATAAATAACAATAATTAGATAAGTTTTGGAGGACTCTATACACTTGCGTTTATCGTTGCAAATATTGACTGAATAACTCCCCTATGTTATAATTTCGTAAATTGGAGTTGATACTTATGAAACAATGTCAATACTGCGCTAAAGAAATAAGCTACCATGAGATGTACTGTTCAAAGGAATGTGAACAGCTATCTGACGAATACTACCATAGGAGAGTTAAATTTCAAAAGCTCATTTCCATTTGCTATATTACAGGCACGGTTGCTCTGGCTCTGGCAATCTTTATCTTCCCCTTAGTAAATATCGCAGGTGCTGCCCTCGGCATTTACGGAGGTTTTGCGACAGGACTCATTACCCTCTTTATTCCCACCGCCACAGACAACATAATCCAAAAATATAAAATCAAAAAATCTATGACTATCGTCCGCGTTTTCGGTCTTGTGCTCGTTGCTGTGGGCATTGCGGCAACTGTTTTACTTTTTAACGTAATATTTTGAATAAAATTAATTTTCGCGTCAAAACTATTAAAGCATTAAAAGCAATAGGAGGTTTTTATATGCTTGATAAAATAGCTTTGACGCTTCTTATTATCGGAGGCATCAACTGGGGCAGTATCGGTCTCTTTCAGTTTGATATAGTCGCTTGGATTTTTGGCGGACAGACGGGTATTGTCTCCAGAATTATCTATGCCCTTGTAGGACTTTGCGCGCTTTGGTGCATTACCTTGCTTTTCCGAGACAGAAAAAGCGAGCAGAGTGATTACTCGGAGATTAAAAGTGAAGCCTAATAGCTGAAATCAGCAGAGGTCGGGAGAAATCTCGGCCTCTGTTTTCTATCCGACATACTATATCGTGTAAATTTTCTGCAAAAAAGCAGCCGGCATAATAATACCGACTGCTAAGCAGATTATTTGATTACATGCTTTCAACAATTGCCTTGGTATCTCTTGCGATAACAAGCTCCTCGTTGGTAGGGATTATCCATACGGGAATCGAGGAATCCTCTGCGGAAATCTCCATGGTGATTCCTTTTGCCTTCCGGTTCTTTTCCTCACAAAGCTTTACGCCGATTGCCTTGAGATAGTTGCAAACCTCCGTACGAAGCTGAGGCTGATTCTCGCCAAGGCCTGCGGTAAACACGATACCGTCACAGCCGCCGAGAGCCATGAAGTAGCCGCCGATGTACTTTGCAATCTGATAGTAGAGCATCTCGTGAGCAAGTGCTGCTCGCTCGTTTCCGTTTTCCTCTGCCGCTGCAACATCTCTGTCATCAGAGGATACTCCCGAAATACCTAAAAGACCTGACTTTTTATTTAAAATATCGCTGATTTCAGAAGGGGAGAGGTTCTCTTTTTCTGCAATGAAGGTTACAACAGACGGATCAAGACTGCCTGAGCGTGAGCCCATCATAAATCCGTCAAGCGGAGTAAGTCCCATTGAAGTATCAATTACCTTGCCGCCGTCAATAGCAGTAATTGAAGAGCCGTTACCGATGTGACAGGTAATAAGCTTTAAATCCTCTATGTCCTTACCGAGCAGACGTGCCATTTCTGAGCTGACATATCTGTGAGAAGTACCGTGGAAGCCATAGCGGCGAACCTGATACTTTTCGTAATACT
>JAQXHW010000070.1 GCA_029007475.1 Oscillospiraceae bacterium
AAAGGGAAGTCTTATAAGTCCTCCGTGGGTGTGACCGCAGAGAATAAGGTCGATATCGGAATCGGGTACTATTGAGGGCAAATACTCAGGCTGGTGGTGAATTAGAATGGTGAATTCTGTCTTTGATTTCTCAGAAATTTCTCCCCAAAGATACCTTTCGGGAGTGTCGAATTCAGGCTTGAAGAATTCATAGTAAGGGAAATCCGAGAGCCCTCCCAATACTATTGAGCCTTTGTCCGTCTGGATAATTGTCGTTTTGTTGTCAAGAAGTGTGGTGCCCGTATCATTTGCAAGTTTTTCAAAATCGAATTTGTCTTTGATGTCAAGCTCGTGATTTCCGTAAACAAAGTAGGTGGGAGCAATCTCTTTTAGATTTCTTAGCAGATTTTCAAGGATATCTAAATTCTCGGTGTCATTGCTTACCATATCTCCACAGAGAGCAATAATATCAGGATCTTGCGACCTCACCGTATCAACCAGCGCTTTGTTATTTTCTCCGAAATCCTTGCCGTGCAGGTCAGAAAGCAGCGCAACCCTAAGGGTAGCGTTGTTCTTATTATTTTCTACCGTGTATTTGGTAACGGTTAAGGCGTTGTTGCAGTAATTTCCGTAAATTACCAAAAAGAGGGTTAATGCCGCTAAGACCGAGAGAAAAATAATTAAAAATTTTTTCAAATTCTCACCTTATAAAATATTCTTTCAAAATCATATTAAATAAAACTCATCTGTCCGTTAAGAAATTAATAAAGATGAATATAAAATATATGAATTGAAACGAGCAGTTATCAGATATCAAATCTATCCTTAGAAAATCTCTCAATTACCTTGATAGGTGATAGCTTCCTCATAACAGGATTATAGTCAAATTTTGTGCATTTACCTTTCTTGTTCATAGACCTTTTATATTTGCAAAAGTTCTTCCCGGCTTCAACTATACAGTTTTGACAGTAATCACAGGAGTGAGGGATATCACTCCTTAGAAGCGATTTTTTCATAAATGCCATAGAAGAATCTCCAATCTAAGTAATCTACATAAGTAAATATATCATAAATGCAGTTGTCTTGCAAGTAGAATTGGTGTATAATGAATTTATCCTGAAATCGGAGAAAAACCATGAAAATTAATTCTAAGACCATGACGCTAAACGGCACCGGTGTGCCGTATCTGACATACGACCGGCTAAGCGAGATTCCGTTTATTAATCACGCATTTTCAACACGTCTCGGCGGTGTGTCAAGAGATGAATTTACCTCCATGAATCTGTCTTTCGGCAGGGGGGACCCTGATGAAAACGTAACCGAGAACTACAAAAGATTTTGTAAATCGGCAGGATTTGAGTATGAATCCTTAGTAGCTTCAGCTCAAGTCCATGAAACTGTTGTACGGAAGGTTACCGATGATAACCGAGGCGTCGGCATATACAAGCCAAAAGATATTCTCTCTGTTGATGCGCTCATAACTCAAGACCCTCGGGTAACCTTAGTTACTTACTATGCCGACTGTACTCCGGTATTTTTCGTAGATACCAAGAATAAAGCCATAGGACTTGCTCACGCAGGCTGGAGAGGTACTGTCGGTAATATTGTACGCGAGGTAATTAATTCTATGAAAACCGAGTTTGGTACAGATCCCGCTGACTTAATATGCGCTGTGGGACCAGTTATCGGTGTATGCTGCTATGAAGTGTCTGCTGATTGTGCCGATGAATTCAGAAAACTTTTTGATAAGTACAGTAAGGTTGTAAACAAGACAGATAAGAGCGATAAATTCATGATTGACCTTGCTCTTGCAAACTCTATTTTACTTGAGCGGGCAGGAGTATCTCAAAAAAATATAGTTGTCAGCGACCTTTGCACAAAGTGTAATAGTGAGTTACTTTGGTCTCATCGTGCCACAAACGGCAAACGCGGCACAATGTCAGCGTTTATGTGTATAAAGTAGGAGGCGTTTTATGAGCATTATTTCTCTGCCAAAAGGGGAACTCTGTACCGGCTGCGGTGCTTGCGGCAATGTCTGCTCTACCGGCGCACTAAAAATGACCGCCGACTCGGAAGGCTTCCTTTATCCCAAAATTGATAATGAAAAATGTGTAGATTGCAAAGCCTGCGAAAAAGCATGTCCCACGGGTAAAATCTCCTTCTCGGAAAATGAACCTAAGGCATATTACGCCTATTCTAAAGACAAAAAAATTTTAAGAAGCAGCTCATCCGGCGGTGTTTTCACTCATCTTGCCGAGTATATTTTATCTCAAAACGGTGCGGTTGTAGGAGCGTGCCTTGATGAGAGTCAAAAAGTCTGTCATATAGTAGTTGAATCCAAGGACGACCTTTATAAACTCAGAACATCCAAATATGTTCAAAGCGATACAAAAGACGTTTACAAAAAAACTAAAGAACTCCTGAATAATGACAGAAAAGTCCTTTTTACCGGCACACCTTGTCAGACAGCTGCACTCAGACAGTACCTGTCAAAAGATTACGACAACCTCTATATACAAGATATTATATGCCATGGAGTACCTTCTCCCGGAGTTTGGAAGAAGTATCTTTCGCAGACGCAAAAGGGCAAAGATATTAAAAGCATTTCATTCCGTGACAAGACTCAAGGCTGGGGCAAATACTCTATAAAATTTTCATACCGAAATGGGGAGGAATTTTGTGAGTTAGCCGCAAAAAACTCATATTTGATGGCATTTTCATCAAACCTATCGCTAAGACCCAGCTGCTATAATTGCCGATACAAGGGCTTAGGTAGAGTTAGTGATATTACTTTAGCAGACTATTGGGGTGTTGATGCTGTTCATCCTGAGCAATCAGATGTAAACGGAACTTCTCTTGTATTTACTCATACAGCCAAAGGCGAGGAAATCTTTTCATCAGTTATGGAGAAACTTATCTTTGGGGAAACCGAATGCCGCAAAAGTATTCTGCACAACCCTTCTGCTGTAACGAGTGTACCGATGAATAGAAAAAGAGATACTTTTTTCAAAAATCTTGACAATACACCCTTTGACTTGCTTGTAACCAAGCTAACCAAGGTAAGTTTTGTTGGCAGGGTTTTTAATGTAATTTATAGACTTAAAAAGAAAATCTCTCGGTAAACTAAAACAACCGTTATCAAAGCGATAGCGGTTGTTTTTTTATGCTGTTTATATATTAATTTTCCCTTGCTTTTCAAACCAAACGTTTTTAGCCGAAAAAACTTTCCCCGACAGATAGGAGAGAGGAGAACCGTCTGAAATACCCTCGAAAATCAGCTTATACGAATATAAAGCCTGTCCTGCGTGCCCTTTAACCCTAATAGGCTTTGCACCGTACTTTGTATCTCCCAGCAGAGGACAGCCGATCGATGCCATGTGCGCTCTTATTTGATGGGTTCTGCCGGTTACAAGCTCGATTTCAACAAGTGAATACTTTTCGTTTGAATCAAGCACTTCATATCTTGTAATGACATTTTTACCCTCAGCTTTACCGCTGCTGTCAACGGAAACCTTGTTCCTCTTTTCGTCCTTTTGAAGAGTACCTTTAAGCTCTCCTCTGACTTTTTTGGGAGTGCCCTCGCATATACAAAGATACCGTTTCTCAATTTTCCGTTCTTTAATGAGAGAGTTAAGGGTTTTGAGTGCAACAGCGTTTTTAGCGGCAATAATAAGTCCGCCTGTGTTTCTGTCAAGTCTGTTTGCAACGGCGGGAGCGAAAGAGTTTTCTTCCCTTGGATTGTATTCTCCCTTATAGTAAAGGTAATGCTGTACTCTTGTTACCAAGGAATCAAAGTGATAGGTTTTGTCCGGGTGGGCAAGAAGTCCCTCGGGTTTATCTATGATAATTATGTTTTCGTCCTCATACACAATGGGGAAGGTTTTAGGGGCTTTCATAAACTCAAATTCATCGTATTTTGCCTC
>JAQXHW010000071.1 GCA_029007475.1 Oscillospiraceae bacterium
TCCTCTTCCTCAACAATACCCATTCCAAGGCACACGTTAAAGGCTCTTGTGTAATACTCAAAGGGAATTAAGAGGATAAAATCGCTCTCAGCGGAAACAGCCACGTTAAAGGTGTTGTAGGTCTCGCCCTCTGCGTTCTCAAACGCGCAGGGTACACCTGCGTCCTTAAGCGCAGGCTCCAGCAAAGAAATAGCTCTGCCCTTTACGGTAGCAAGACAGATTATACTCTCATTTTCTGCCTTAACAAGCGTTTTGCCGCACTCGGGGCATGAAAGAGTTTCTTCACTGATAAGGCTCTTGCATTTTTCGCAGTATTTCATAACACTTACCTCGTTTTCACTTAATAAGTATATTATACCACAAACAAATGGGCTTTGCAAACTATTTGCAAAGCCCACCCTTTTATATGAGCACAGGCTGAAGCTGCACGCCCTCAAGAGCCTTTTCTGCCGATGAGAAAAGCTGCTCAAAATCCGCAACAAGAGATTTCGGCTTCCTAAACGGATCGTCCTGCCCAAAGGGTACAAAGTAGATGTTCTTTGTATTTAAGAGTCTGCCGATATTCTGCGCCGACGCACCCAGTCCGTCGTTGGTAGCTATGCACAGAAGCACAGGTCGCCCTGCTCTCAAATGTGATTTCACCGCCATTGTCACCGATGTATCGGTAATGCCGTTTGAGAGCTTTGCCGCCGTATTTCCGGTACAGGGCGCAACAATCAGCAGATCGCACAATTTCTTGGGTCCTATTGGCTCAGCCGCCTCGATTGTGTGTATAACCTTATTCCCTGTGATTCCTTCTACTTTCGAAATAATATCCTCGGATTTTCCAAAGCGGGTGTCCGTAGAGTAGGCATTAGCCGACATTATAGGCAAGACCTTATACCCTATATCCACTAGCTTTTTCATTTGTTTTATTGCTTTCGAAAAGGTACAGAAGGAGCCGCAAAGGGCAAAGCCGACGGTTGTTTCCGTCACCTATATTCCTCCTCAAGAATGTGATAGATTGTGTTCTTTACTATTTCGCCCGCAGTTTTCGGTGCGCACTTTCCGGGGAGGGACAGGGCGTGGATAGTATCAATTCCCATTCGTTCCGCCGAATAAAAATCAACTCCGCCCTTTCCTGAGGCTAAGTCAATAACCAAGGCTTTTGAGGCAAGCTTTGCAAGAAGCAGGCTGTCGAGCACAGGAGCAGGCACGGTATTAAAAATAATATCAAAGGACTCAAGCTCATAAAGCTTTGAGAATTTTACCGCCGTAGCGCCCTTTGACCTTATCCAAGCCAAGTCCTGCGGCTTTCGGGCACTTACGGTAAGCCTTGCTCCTAAAGAGGTCAGCATATCCGTAAGAGCCTTGCCTATTCGTCCGTAGCCTAAAACCAAGCATTTCGAGCCGTTTATTGTACCCTCAAAATTTATCATCGCAAGGGATATTGCTCCCTCGGCAGTTACCACGGCATTTGCCACGGCGAATTCCTCTCGCTCGTAATAATCAAAGATTTCAGCTCCCGGCGCGGGGACTGCTTTCCTCAGCTTATCCGCAAAACCGCAAAACACCCTCTTACCCTTCATAGCCGTCAGCAGGTCCGGGGTAAGCTCAATATTACCCTTTGAAAAGGGTGCGGGGATTTTTCCGTCAGAACCCAAGGATGGCAGGGGCAGAATAATAATCTCGCTCATGAGAGCCGCCTCGAAGGGGGTAGTAACCTCAATATTTCTCATTTCCTTTACAGAGTCGAAGCCGCCTAAGGAAACCATATATCCGTCGTCCGAAAGTGCCCTTGCACAGTAAAGCTGTCGCTTGTCGCCGCCGATTACACCGAAAGAATTAAAGCCTTTATTCATAAAAAACACCACATCAATTTTCTTTATGATATTTTATGCTCCAAATTTTTCGGTGACACAAAAAGGCTCAGAGCAAAGCCCCGAGCCCATAATCACATCTTAAGTTTCTGAAACTTGTAGAGAATTCTTGCCAAAAGTCTGCGAGGTACAAGACGGGTCATGAAAACACCCATTTTAACTATAACTCCAGGAATTATGAGTACCTTACCATTGAGGGCTTTCTTAATTGCATAGCTTGCCACAAATTCCGGACTGTGGCCTTTAATTAAAAACTTGACCCTCGCAACCTCGTTAAACTCAGTAGAAACGGGTCCGGGACACAGCACGGAAATTCTCACCTTTGACTTTTTGCGCCTGAGTTCTTCAGCGATTGCCTCGGTTAGAGTAACTACATAGTGTTTTGATGCATAGTAGCTTGAAAGGAGAGGTCCTATCATAAAGCCTGCAATTGAGCCGGTATTTAGGATATAGCCGCTGTCGCGATTTACAAAATCCTGAAGAAAGAGCTTCGTCAGGATATGTACGCCACGGACGTTTGTATCAACCAAGCTCAAATCCCGCTCAAGCTCAACCTCATCAAAGTAGCCAAAAGCGCCGAAGCCTGCGTTATTAATGAGCATATCAACATTTTCACTCTTTGTTTCCTCGTAGAG
>JAQXHW010000072.1 GCA_029007475.1 Oscillospiraceae bacterium
AGCACCGGCTCATCTATAATGCCTCAAAAGAAAAATCCTGATATGGCTGAGCTTATCCGAGGTAAGTGCGGCAGAGTCTACGGCGATTTAGTTGCGCTTCTAACAACCCTCAAAGGCTTACCTCTTGCTTACAATAAGGATATGCAGGAGGATAAGGAAGCTATTTTTGATGCGGTTGACACCGTCAAAATGTGTCTTTCTGTCTTTGAGCCTATGCTCATGACCGCAACCGTCCTTAAGGAAAATATGCTGAAAGCTGCTCAAAAAGGCTTTATTAATGCCACGGATATGGCTGATTATCTTGTTAAAAAAGGAATGCCGTTTAGAACAGCCTATAAACTAACAGGCGAAACCGTTGCCTATTGTATCGAAAATAAAACTGTTTTAGAAGACCTGCCCTTTGAAAAATACAAAGAGCTTAGTCCTCTTTTTGAGGAAGATATCTACAATGAAATATCCCTTAAAACCTGTGTTGAGAAGCGAATTTCGGTAGGAAGCACAGGACCTGAGTCTGTAAAAATGCAGATAGACTATATTACGGAGTTTTTAGATGACTAAAGTATTTATTGACGGAAAAGCCGGCACCACCGGACTTAAAATTTACGACCGCTTGACGGCTCGTGAGGATATCGAGCTTCTCACCTTATCCGAGGAGCTTAGGAAGGACACCGAGGCAAGACGTGAAATGCTCAATGCTGCCGACATAGCTTTTCTATGCTTACCTGACGTTGCCGCAAGGGAAGCAGTTTCCCTTATTGATAACCCCAATACAGTTGTTATCGATACCTCGACTGCTCACCGAACCAACCCCGATTGGGCATACGGTTTCCCTGAGTTATCAGATGAATTTTTTGAGAAGATTAAAACATCTAAGAGAATCGCAGTTCCCGGTTGTCATGCAAGCGGCTTTATCGCACTTGTATATCCTCTTGTTGAAGCAGGCATTGTTTCAAAAGATGTTTTGCTTTCCTGCTTTTCCTTAACAGGTTACAGCGGCGGCGGTAAGTCCATGATTGCCGATTACGAAAACGATAACAGAGATGTGCTTTTAGATTCTCCCCGTCAGTATGCTCTCTCTCAGAGCCATAAGCATATCCCCGAGATGTGCACGGTTACCGGTATCAATAGCGCCCCTGTTTTTTGCCCCACGGTAGCAGATTTTTACAGCGGTATGGAAGTGACGGTACCTCTGCACAAATCACAGCTAAATGACGGCTTTACCTTTGATTCTATTAAAGAAGTTTATAGAAATAAATATAAGGATTCAATGGTAACATTCATAGAAAACGCCGATGAAAACGGATTTCTGGCAACTAACATTCTTTCGGAATGTGACAATATGCAAATTTCTCTCTATGGCAACGAGGATAGAATAATTTTGGTTGCCCGTTATGATAATTTAGGAAAGGGTGCCTCGGGTGCCGCCGTAGAGTGTATGAATATCTCTCTCGGAATTGACAAAACTACCTCATTGATGATTGGGAAGTGATTAGATGAATATAATTAAGGGCGGCGTATGCGCCGCAAAAGGCTTTACTGCAAACGGAGTCCACTGTGGAATTCGTAAAAATAAATCCAAACGTGACCTTTCCCTGATTATAAGTGATACAAAGGCGACAGCCGCGGCGGTATATACTCAGAATTTAGTTAAGGGCGCACCTCTTACTGTTACTAAGAATAATATCTCCGACGGCTTTGCTCAGGCAATTATCTGTAACTCAGGCAATGCGAACACCTGTAATTCAAACGGTATCGAAATTGCCGAGGAAATGTGCGCTTTGGTAGCAAAAGAGACAGGAATAAGTGCGAAGGACGTTGTCGTAGCTTCTACCGGTGTTATCGGAGAGGTACTCGACATTAATCCCATTAAAAACGGAATCCCTGAGCTTGTAAAAGGCTTAGGGGATAACAGCTTACTTGCCGCCGAGGGTATCATGACTACCGATACCAAGGTTAAGGAGATTGCCGTTTCCTTTGAAATTGACGGTAAAGAATGCCGTATAGGTGGTATCGCTAAGGGAAGCGGTATGATTCATCCTAACATGGCAACCATGCTTGTTTTTATTACAACCGACTGCGCAATTTCCTCTGATATGCTTCAAAAAGCATTAGGAGAGGATATTGTAGATACATTCAATATGACCAGCGTTGACGGAGATACCTCAACTAACGATATGGTAACTATCCTTGCAAACGGCAGGGCTGGAAATACCGAAATCACAGAGGACAACGATAATTTCAAGATTTTTGCAAAGGCTCTGAACACTATAACAGTTTATCTCTGCCGCAATATCGCCGCCGACGGTGAGGGAGCAACAAAGCTCGTTGAATGTGTTGTAACAGGTGCTAAGTCAAAGGAGCAAGCAAAGCTCTCAGCAAAGTCTGTTATCTGTTCATCTTTAGTTAAAGCGGCCATGTTTGGCTCTGATGCCAACTGGGGACGCGTTCTCTGTGCATTAGGCTACGGAGTTCCCGATTTGGACCCAACCGGGGTAGATGTGTCTTTCAAATCAGCAAAGGGTGAAATCCCTGTCTGTGTAAAGGGTGCAGGTATTCCTTTCAGCGAGGAAAAGGCTAAGGAAATTCTCCTTGAAAACGAGGTAGAAATTCTCGTAAATCTCAACAGCGGAGACTGTAGTTCCACCGCATGGGGCTGCGATTTAACATACGATTATGTAAAAATAAACGGCGATTATCGTACTTAATAAACCGAAAAGGAATTTTATCTTATGTCATTACAAATTTCAAACGCTCAGCGTGCCGAGGTATTAACTCAGGCACTACCTTATATCCAAAAATACAACGGAAAGATTATTGTTATCAAATACGGCGGCAACGCAATGGTCAGCGAGGAGCTGAAACAGCAGGTCATGGAGGATATGGTTCTCTTATGGCTTATCGGAGTAAAGGTTGTTCTTGTCCATGGCGGCGGTCCCGAAATTTCCGAAAACCTCAATAAAATCGGCAAGGAGTCTAAGTTTGTAGACGGTCTTAGAGTTACCGATGCCGAGACTATGGACGTTGTTCAGATGGTTCTTTCCGGAAAAATCAACAAAGGCCTTGTTAATCTTATTGAGACCAAGGGCGGCAAGGCAATGGGTATCTCAGGTATTGACGGCAGAATGATTAAGGCTGTCTGCAAGGATGAGAGATTGGGCTTTGTAGGAAAAATTACAGAAGTTAATGTGGAGCCGATTTTTGACTTACTCAACAACGGCTACATTCCCATAGTATCCTCTGTCGGCTGTGACGAAGAGGGAAATATCTACAATATCAACGCTGATACAGCCGCAGCATATATCGCTGGTGCTCTAACGGCAGAGCGGATTATAACCTTGACCGATATCGTGGGTGTCCTCACGGAAAAACACGACCCCACTACCGTTATCCGTGAAATTGATACCAAAG
>JAQXHW010000073.1 GCA_029007475.1 Oscillospiraceae bacterium
ATAACTGAATACGCAAGGCCTGCTGAAATATCGCCTACCTGTGCTCCCTCTTTCTGAGCCTGCTTAACATTTGAATTCATGAAAACGGTACAGCGTGTGCCTAAATCCACGGGATTTTCAGAGAAGAGGGCAATTTCGGCAAACTCGGCGGCAGTATAACCCAAGGAGTTTGCAAAATTTTCAATAAAGGAGCCGCAGCCTGAGGAACATGCCTCGTTGAGCATAATTGAGTCAACAGCACCCTTTTTGAGTTTGATACACTTCATGTCCTGGCCGCCGATATCAAGAACACAATCCACGTCCTTATCAAAGAAAGCTGCGGCGGTGCAGTGGGCTATTGTCTCAACCTCTCCCTCATCAAGGCAGAAAGCGGATTTTAACAGCGCTTCGCCGTAGCCTGTGGAGCAGGAGCGTACAATCCTTGCACTTTCGGGGAGCTTATCCTTTAACCTTTTAAGTCCTTCCTTTGCAGTTTCAATAGGGTTGCCTTGATTGCTTGCGTAAAAAGAATAGAGAAGCTGACCTTTTTCACCTATTAATGACATTTTTGTGGTTGTTGAGCCTGCGTCAATTCCCAAGAAGCAGTTGCCTTTGTAACTTTCAAGCCTTTCCTTTGCTACAACCGCCTTAGAATGGCGTTTGCAAAAGTTCTCATATTCCTCTTTACTGTTAAAAAGAGCAGGAAGCCGTGGCATCTCGAAGCTGACGGAGACACCCTCGGAGAGTCTCTCAATCAGAGCATCTACCGAGATGAGTTTACCCTCTTTATTTTCCATTGCAGCACCCATAGCCGCGAAAAGATGAGAATTTTCGGGGTCCACTATGTTTTCGGGAGTGAGCTTTAATGTGCGTATAAATGCCTTTTTAAGCTCGGGGAGAAAATGGAGGGGTCCGCCGAGGAAGGCAACACAGCCGCGGATAGGTTTACCGCAGGCAAGACCTGAGATAGTTTGGTTTACAACGGCTTGGAAAATTGAAGCCGCCAGGTCCTCTGTGGATGCACCCTCGTTAATGAGTGGCTGGATATCTGTTTTGGCAAAAACACCGCATCGAGCCGCAATCGGATAAAGCTCCTTATAGCTTTCTGCGGCCTTATTTAGTCCCGAGGCGTCGGTCTGCAGGAGAGCTGCCATCTGGTCTATAAATGCTCCTGTGCCGCCTGCGCAGACACCGTTCATTCTCTGTTCAAGTCCACCCTTGAAGTAGATAATTTTAGCGTCCTCGCCGCCTAATTCTATGGCAACATCGGTCTGAGGATATGTGGCAGAGAGAGCTGTGGAAACTGCCACAACCTCCTGAACAAAGGGTATGTCCAGCGCCTTACCTAAATTAATTGCGCCCGAGCCTGTTATTGCCCCCTGTAACGAAAACTCGCCGAACTTATCACGAGCTTGAGAAAGCAAGGTCTTTAAGGCTGACTGAGTATCTGCCTGATGGCGGATATATGCGCCGAATACAATCTTATTATTTTCATCAAGTATAGCAAGCTTTACGGTAGTTGAGCCTATGTCGATACCTGCTCTGTAAGTATTCATAGTATCTGCCTCCCTTAGAAAACCGTAAACAGTGAAATGTATATACATTATATTATATGTTTTATTAGGTCTAAAATCAAGAAATTATAGGGATTTTTGTCATAATTTCAAGAATGTTCACACTTTCCTGCGCTGTTTTTGAAATATAAAGAGGAAGCTACTTTCAAACATGAGAAAAGAGTCCCATAGACATGCTATGAGACTCTATTATAAATTATAATATCTCTAACTTAATTTCATCGTTTTCGACGACAACATTTATTCCGATAATTGAGCCCTCGCCGCGAGTTATCATTTCCTCAGCGATTTTCTCCTCGACTTCCTTGCGGATAATATTTCTGAGGTCACGGGCACCGCTCTTGCCGTCGGTAATCTTCGCTCCCAGCAGCTTGCAGGCTTCTTCGCTGTAAGTAAAGGTTATGCCTTTTTCCTTGAGAGTATCAACATACTCAGAAAGCATAAGGGCGGAAATTTTCTCTAAATCTGCGCTCTCTAAGCTTCTGAATACAATAATCTCGTCAACTCGAGCTATAAATTCAGGTCTCAAGAATTCAGAGAGTGCTTTCATAACCTTTTCTCTTGTGGCGTCACTCTGAGATTTACCGAAACCGAGGGCATTTTCTCTGCGGTCTGAACCGGCGTTACTGGTCATTACAATAACGGTATTTTCAAAGTTAACAACTCTGCCGTGAGCGTCGGTTAGCTTTCCCTCGTCGAGAATCTGCAAGAGAATATTCAGCACATCGGGATGAGCCTTTTCAATCTCGTCAAAGAGAAGCACGGAGTAAGGTCTGCGGCGTACCTTTTCGGTTACCTGACCTGCCTCGTCATAGCCTACATATCCCGGAGGAGAGCCTATAATCTTACTTACGGAGTGCTTCTCCATAAACTCTGACATATCAAGACGGATAAGGGTTTCGGGAGTATCGAAAAGCTCCTGAGAAAGAACCTTGACAAGCTCGGTTTTTCCTACTCCCGTAGGTCCTACGAAAATAAAGGATGCAGGACGTCTGCGAGGTGAAATCTGCACACGGCTTCTCTTGATTGCCTTTGAGAGCGCCTTTACTGCCTCGTCCTGACCGATAATTTTCTGTGAAATTTTTTCCTCAATATTTGCAAGCTTCAAAAGCTCGTTTTCTCTGACGTGGGTTGAGGGAATACCTGTCCAAAGCTCAATAACCTTTGCCAAATCCTCCTCGGTAACGAGGGTTTCAAGACTTTCCGCAGGTATTTCCTCTATCTCCTGTTCCACTCTTGCTATCTCACACTTTGCCTCGGCAAGCTGCTCGTAGCTTATATCCTCCTGAGCCTGAAGCTTCTCCTTCTTAAGAATTAATTTCTGCTTTTCATCAAGGAGTTTTTCGTAGTGCTCACGGGTTTTATTTCTAAGTGACGCACAGGCAGAGGCTTCGTCAAGAAGGTCAATAGCCTTATCGGGTAAGAAGCGGTCGGTAATGTATCTTTCTGAAAAGATAACAGCCTTACGGATAACATCGGGATTTACGGTTACCTTGTGGTGCTCCTCGTAGTAGCTCTTGATACCCTCAAGCACGCATATAGTCTCTGAAATGCTGGGTTCATTAACCTTTACAGGCTGAAAACGTCTCTCAAGAGCGCTGTCCTTTTCAATATATTTTCTGTATTCGTTGAAGGTCGTAGCGCCGATTACCTGAATTTCTCCCCGTGAGAGGGCAGGCTTCAGAATATTTGCGGCATTCATAGAGCCTTCAGCATCGCCTGTACCTACTAAATTGTGAACCTCGTCGATAAAGAGGATAATATTGCCGATGTCCTTTACCTCTTGGGTAAGGCCTTTAATTCGGCTTTCAAACTGACCTCTGAACTGAGTTCCTGCTACCAGAGCGGTAAGGTCCAAAAGGTGAATTTCTTTATTCTTAAGCCGCTGGGGTACGTTGCCCTCGGCTATCCTGAGGGCAAGACCCTCGGCTATGGCGGTTTTACCTACACCGGGCTCACCGATAAGGCAGGGATTGTTTTTCTGACGTCTTGAGAGAATCTGAACCACTCTCTCAATTTCCTTTTCCCTGCCGATTACTCGGTCGATTTTTCCTTCCTTTGCTTTTCTTGTTAAATCGTAGCAATACAGGTTGAGGAATTTTCTCTCCTTACGTTCCTTTCTCTCCTGCTTCTTTGCTTTCTTGGGGTCGGTATTCTGGGGCTGCTGAGCCTTACCGGTACCGCCGAAGAAATTATTAAAGAAGGTGGGAAACGCAGGTGCTCCTCCGGGCTCAAAATCGCCCTCGGCAGGCTCGGCATCCTCTGCCTCGCCGTCATCTAAGCTCATCTGCTCCGTAAGCTCCTGTTGGAGGGATTCCATCATTCCGCTTAGGTCGCCGCTGTCGGAGAGATTCTCCATCATAGAGCCCATCTGCTCCTCTACTGCCTGCAAATCATCGTCTGAAATACCCATCTTTTTCATTATATCATCCAAGGGCTTTATGCCTAACTCCTTAGCGCAGGTAAGACAGTAACCCGCGGGACTGCTGTCGTCTTTATTAGTCGATACAAATACTACTGCGGTACGCAGACCGCAACGGGAACATAACATAGGTTGACTCCTTTATACATTAAAAATTACTGCTTGAAATTACTTCGCAGAGCTTTTCTCTTTAGCCTCAGCCATCATTTTCTTAAAAATCATGGTGTATCTAACGAGAGAGTATATCATAATCACTGTGGTGATTGATAGCATAATCAGGGATGCAATCCAGAAATCCTCAATTTTCAGAATAAGCTCGAATATCACAATGGCTGTTACCGATACATAGAAGCATATAGTAGCCGCCTTACCGTACCACTCAGACGCAAAGGGAAGCACTCCCTTTTTCATCATGTAAGACGCTCCGATTATCATTAGCATATCCTTCAAAACCATTACGAGGATTACAGGGATTACCATTGGCTGCTTTATACAGATACAGACTCCGATGGCAATAAGCGTCAGCTTATCGGCTAAGGGGTCAAGCATCTTGCCTATCTGAGTAACCTGATTGAGCTTTCGTGCAAGAAAGCCGTCGATACAATCGGAGAGTCCCGAGAGTATCAGACAGGTTGCCGCCCAGGGATACTGCTCCTCAATAAACAGTATAACAAACGGCACAATGAGAAGTATTCTTATGTAGCTGAGAATATTCGGAATTGTAAAAATATGTTTTGCGTCCAACTCATACTCTTTCTTAAAGTCCATTATAACCCCTCCGATTTAAGATAAAATCTTTCCCACATCATAAAACCACGTTTGAATCAAGCCCACAAGTCCACCTGCAAAAGCATTGGACATAATAAAGGATTTGCTTACATATTCCTCGGTGAATATATGGCCGTTTTGCGAAAGCGTCGGCATCAAAAGGTGAATAATCAAAGCACAGAGGATTACAAATAAGATTCCCTCTAATAATCCGAATACACCGCCTAAGATTGAATCTATGGTGTTGATTACAGGTAAGCAGAAAACCTTGAGCACTATCTTTGAAAGCGAATTGAAAATAATTAACAGAATAATAAAAAATATAATTAAAAGCACAAAGGCGATTACTCCGGAGAGGGGTGCTTTCAGCAAATCGGCAACGCTGTCGGCAATATACCGGCTGCCCTCGGCGGCTTCTTTCTCAAGGTACGTTTCCAAATCCCCGGCATTAGACCCAAAGTAGCCCATAATACTCAAAGCTATTGCCGGAATTGCACCCAAAGCCACATCAACTAAATTTTCGGATGTCTCTACATTAGCAGCGGCTATTCGGTCGTTTACCAAATTAACGATTCCTCCGCGGAAGAAGGCATCGTAAACGAGTCCGCCGAGGATATTGGAAAGCCACAGAGCACACATAAATGCAAGCACCGCCGCGGCAAGTCCTACAAGAGTCCTTGACGCTTTGCGCTTTATTCCGAGAACAGTAAAAAGAACAATTATTCCGATAAAAACAATATCATATAACATAAAGACCTCTTAAAAATGTATGGAGGTTATTTGGTCGATTCCCAATACATAGAGCCAATGAGTTGAAAGAAATCTCAGCTGCTTTTGGTTAGCCAAAACTTCACGGTTTTCAAGAAGCTCTCCCTTGTCGTTATAGAGCATAACCGAGCTGCCGCTTAAAGCCGCTATCCTATCCTTAAAGGTACTGAGCGACGTGAGCTTTTCATTGGTTTCAAGCACATTCTCAGCCTCCGCTCTTGCGTTGAGAATTACAATGTTACAGTTTCTTCCGTCACCGCTACGTGAGAGGGACAGAGTAAGTCGGTCCATATCGCTGTTAATATCATAAGCGGTTAAGGCCATACCCTCGTAGGAGTAGCTTCCGAACTCGGAAAAGTCGCCGCCTTTAAGAGTATAGGCTTTCTCTTTTCCTACTACACAGACTGCATCGTCGGAAAGATAATCGCAATCTAAGATAATATCCTGAGAAATGCTCTTAAACGCTTTGGTGCCCTGCTGTTTGAAGCTGAGTACATACACAGCACTTTTGAATGTTCCTCCCTCGGCAGAAACTCCGCAGACTACGGCTTCATCGCCCCTGCTGTTTAAGGAAGCAGAGGTTATGTAGTAGTCAGAGAAGGAGTACTCGTAGCGTACACTGTTGTCGGGAGAATACACGGTGAGCTTTCCGTTATAGCCGCTTGCATCGGTAATAAGGGCATAAACACCCTCTGAGGTTATGTCGGCAAGGTAAACGGTGCTGTCGGTTTTGCCGGAGTAAGTCTTTTTGGTATCGCTGAAAACAGCAAACTCCTTAGCACCACAATCAAAGACGATAGCCTTTGAGCCGGCAACCTTCAGCACGGGAGTTTTGAATTTTAGCTGTTCCTTATATACTACCTCGCCCTGAGAGGAAAGGTAAACAAAGCCTGTATCGGAAGCATAGGCAAGACCTTTCCCAAAGCCTTGGAAGTTCCCGGGCTCTACGGCAGAGCCTGATACATTCTCGGTAAACTCGGCGCCGTTTTGAATACCGCTGCAGGAATCACAGGAACCGGCGGTAAAAACAAGCACAACAGCCAAAACAAGAATAACCACAATTGTGCAGGCAATCAGAATTTTTTTCTTGTCCAGATTTACTTTTTTCTTTTCCTCAGGAGTATCCTCGTACTGCTCAAGAGGCAATTCCTCATAGCTTAAAACCTTTCGGCCGTCCTTTTTGCTTTTCTTTTCAAAGTGAAAGGCTCTCTTCTTTGAGTGCTTCAAGTCATATCCTCCTCCCGAATTTTTGGGTAAAACACCTTATCTAAGTAAAGTCCCATTGCAGGAGCGGTAGGTCCCGCAAAAGCTCTGTTCTTTTCGCTGAAAATTTTAGGTATCGAATCTTTTTCGGCGGGATTTTCGTTAATATAAAGGAGAGTTCCCACCATAATTCGCACCATGTTATAGAGAAAGCCGTCGGCGGTTACGGAAAAATATACCATATCTCCCTCACGCCAAACCCTAAATTCCTTAACAGTTCTCACGAAATCTCCCTTTTCCCTTTTATCAAGGGTACAAAAGGAGGTGAAATCGTGCTTTCCGACAAAATCCTGAGCTGACTTATTCAGCATCAGTTCGTCAATCGGTCTGCGATAGCGAAGCGCTCTATCCCTTAAAAAAGGGTCTTTTACCGGGCTGTTATGGACTTTGTAAACATATCTCTTACCCAGAGCAGAATACCTCGCATGAAAATCAAGAGGTATCTCCTCTACTTTCAGACAGGCTACCGTATCGGGCAAATGAGAATTTATTGCAGCGAGAAACCGCTCGCATGGGATGCTGTGCTCGGTTTTCATGCTTATACAAAACATATTGGCATGAACTCCGGAATCAGTCCGGCTGCAGCCCTTAATATCGGGACATGATGAGATAATCTCACTTACCGCAGTCTGAAAAACCTCCTGCACGGTTAGAGCGTTATTTTGCACCTGCCAGCCGTGAAAGGAGCTTCCGTCATATCGAATTGTAAAGAGGAGATTTCTCATTTTTGCCTCGTTTATTAAAATATATTATAGGAAAATATTGCAGAGAATAATTCCTGCAAATACTGTCAGAAGAATGAGGGTACCAATCAAATCTCGGTATGACATTTTGAGCTTTCTCATTCGGGTTCTGCCTGAGCCGCCCTGATAGCAACGGCATTCCATAGCCATTGCAAGGTCGTAGGCACGTCGAAAGGCTGATACGAACAGAGGTATCAGCACAGGGATAAGCGCTTTAATTCGGGATATGAGATTGCCGCTTTCCATATCGGCTCCTCTTGCCTTTTGAGCAGACATAATCTTGTCTGTTTCCTCTAAAAGAGTCGGCACAAACCTGAGGGCAATAGTCATCATCATGGCTATCTCATGAACCTTTATACCTAAAAGGCTTAAAGGCTTCATCAGCCGCTCTAAAGCGTCGGTTAAGTCTGTGGGAGAAGTTGTAAAGGTCAGAGTCGAGCTTAAAATAACCAAGGTAATAATCCTTACGGTTACGAAAATAGCATTCTGTATGCCCGGCCAGGTAATTTTAAGTATTCCCCATTGCCAGAGTGGGTCGCCTTGTCCGTAAAAAACATTGAGAATTGAGGTAAATATTACAACAAAGATTATGGCTTTTAGGCTCTTTAGAAACAGTCTGACAGGTACACGGCTCAAAATTATCGACGCTACCGCCAAAGCCGCTACAATTCCCAAGGCATAAAAATTAAATGTGCAGAAAATTACCACAATTGACGCTATAAGCATAAGCACCTTAACTCGGGGATCAAGTCGGTGAAGGGGACTTCCCGAGGGGTAAAACTGACCGAGGGTTATGTCTCTAATCATAGCTTACCCTCCTTCTTAAGATACCCCGTAATCTCGTCAAAGGCTTGTCCTACTGTGAGGATACCTTCCGAGAGAGGGAATCCCTTTTGTCTGAGAGTATTGGTGATTTTGGTAATCTGGGGCAGGCGCATTCCCATAGCCTCAAGCTCATCGCCTCGGGAGAATACTGCCCTTGTAGTATCAAACATTGCCGCTTTTCCCGAGTTCATTACTAAAACCTTGTCGGCAATTCTTACGATATCCTCCATATTGTGAGATACCAAAAGCACGGTGTTTTCGCTTGCATTGTGATAAGAGGTAATCTGAGATAAAAGAACCTCGCGGCCCATAGGGTCAAGTCCCGCCGTTGGCTCATCTAAGATGAGGATTTGGGGGTCCATTGCGTAGACGCCTGCTATTGCGGCACGGCGCTTTTCGCCGCCGGATAAATCAAAGGGAGAACGCTCCAGTAGCTCCTCTCTAAGTCCTGCAAACTGAGCAGCCTTCAATATTCTCTCCTCAATTTCCGCCTCAGAGAGTCCCATATTCTTGGGACCGAAAGCGATATCCTTTTTAACCGTTTCCTCGAAAAGCTGATTTTCGGGGTACTGGAAAACTAATCCTACCTTAAAACGAACGCTTCTAAGCTCCTTTTTATTAGCATAGATATCCTTTCCGTCAAGGTAAACCTTGCCGCCGGTTGGGGTTATAAGACCGTTTAGCATCTGCATAAGGGTAGATTTACCTGAACCGGTATGACCGATTACACCGATAATATCGCCCTTTTTTATTTCAATATTTACGTTATTTACTGCGGTTTTCTCAAAGGGAGTTTTCGCTCCGTAGGTATAGGTCAGATTTTCTGTTCTGAGGATTGTCTCACTCATGAGAGCACCTCCTCTAAGAATTTTATGCACTCGTCCGTATCTATGGGCAGGGTTTCCATAGGCAATCCGAAATCACGAAGCCGCTTGCACAGCTCTGTTGCCTGGGGTACGTCAAGGCGGTGCTTCTTGAGCAATTCTACCTTTGCGAAAACCTCATGAGGTGTACCCTCGGTTAATATCTCGCCCTTATCCATTACAACTACTCTGTCGCAATCTACTGTTTCATCCATGTTGTGAGTAATGAGAATAACTGTAATTCCACGCTCCTTATTGAGCTTTGTTACAGCCCTGATTACTTCTTCCCTGCCCTTAGGGTCAAGCATAGAGGTAGGCTCATCGAGAACAATGCAGTCCGGCTCCATGGCAAGAATGCCTGCAATAGCGATTCTCTGCTTCTGGCCTCCGGAGAGCTTATGAGGGGAATGGGTACGGTATTCGTACATATCAACAGCCTTGAGAGCGCTGTCAACAAGCTCCCTGATTCTCTCAGGCTCAATCCCTAAGTTTTCGGGGCCGAAGGCAACATCCTCCTCGATAATGCTTGCAACAAGCTGATTATCGGGATTTTGAAGCACAAGCCCGACTTTGCGGCGGATTTTATAGACGTTATCCTCCTCGGAGGTGCTCATGCCGTCTACTAATATTTGACCTCCGGTTGGAAGCAAGATTCCGTTAAAATGCTTTGAAAGTGTAGATTTACCTGAGCCGTTATGTCCGATTACGGCGAGAAATTCGCCCTTTTTAACGGAAAGATTCAGGTCGTTTATTACTTTCACGGGGATATTCGGTTGTTGGTTGTCCTCAACATCGTAAGAAAAGGTGAGGTTCTCTGCTTTAATAAATTCCATTGTATCTCCAAAAAATTTACTTGGACTCCCATATTGCGGTACTTCCGCAGGGAAGCACTAAACCGCTTTGGGTTACAGGAAGTCCGATTTCATCACAGGAGACTGTGCCTCCCATTTTAGGTTTAATCACCGAGCTTAGAATATACTCCATAACAGAGGGAGAAAGTCCTGCCGTATAGGAATTGAGAATGAAGAATTTTGCGTCTTCCGAGAGAAGCCTTGAGGATAATTCCACAAAAGAATAAATACTATCCTCTAACTTCCAGACCTCGCCTGAGGGACCTCTGCCGTATGAGGGCGGGTCCATAATAATTCCGTCGTAGCGGTTGCCGCGGCGAAGCTCCCTCTCTACAAATTTGATGCAATCATCAACAATCCATCTTACAGGCCTGTCGGCAATTTTGGACTCTGTGGCGTTATCTCTTGCCCACTGTACCATGCCTTTTGCGGCGTCAACGTGGCAGACTCTTGCGCCTGCTGAGAGAGCAGAAAGAGTTGCACAGCCGGTATAACCGAAAAGATTGAGGATATTAAGCTGTCTGTCGGAGTTTTTTATCTTCTCGGTCACAAAATCCCAATTAGTTCCCTGCTCGGGAAAAACTCCCGTATGCTTAAAGCCCATGGTGCGTACGTTGAATTTTAGTTCTCTGTAAGAAATATTCCATCTGTCGGGAAGTTTTCTAAATACCTGCCAATTTCCGCCGCCCTTTGAGCTTCGAATATATCTTGCGTGAGCATTTTGCCAAAGGGGATTTTTTCGCTCTGTATTCCAGATAACCTGGGGGTCGGGGCGAATAAGAATAATCTCGCCCCAACGCTCAAGCCGTTCTCCGCCTGAAGCGTCAATCAGCTCGTAATCTTTCCATTTGTCAGCAATTCTCATTATGAAAGACGTTCCTTTATGATATTTGCGATACCCTCTGCCAAGGGCTTAATCTCGTCGTAATTTTCGCCCTCAAGCATTACGCGGATAATAGGCTCCGTGCCTGAGAGTCTGACAAGAACTCTGCCTCTGCCCTCAAGGATTTCCTCTACTCTTGCGATTTCTTCCTTGACGGCTTTATCGGTGTAGAAATGAGGCTTGTTCTCATTCTTAACCTTTACGTTAATCAGAACCTGAGGGAAGCGCTCCATAAGGGTTGCGATTGAGGAAAGCTTTGCGCTTCTGCGGTTAATAAGGCTTAATAGCTGTGCGCCGGTAAGCTGTCCGTCGCCTGTGGTTGCATAGTCAAGACAGATAACGTGTCCCGACTGTTCGCCGCCGATGTTGTAGTCCTCTAAAAGCATTCTCTCAAGAACGTATCTGTCGCCTACCTGGGTAGACTCAAAGCGCATACCGTTGACTTCACAGAATTTGTTAAAGCCCATGTTGGTCATAACAGTACCTACAACGGTATTGTTCTTTAGCTTGCCGCGGCTCTTGAAATCAGCGGCAATAATCGCGATTATGTAGTCGCCGTCAACAAGCTCGCCCTTGTCGTCTACTGCTAAACATCTGTCTGCATCGCCGTCAAAGGCAAGTCCTGCGTCTAAATTATGCTCCTTAACGTAAGCCATTAGGCTTTCCATGTGGGTTGAGCCGCAGTTCTCGTTAATATTCACACCGTTGGGCTCATCAAAGAGAAGGTGACATTCAGCCCCTAAGCCCTCAAACAGCTTCTTTGCTGTTCTTGAGGAAGAGCCGCAGGAACAATCGAGAGCAATTCTCATACCCGTAAGGTCATAATCAATAGTGCTTTTAACGTGCTCAATATAATCGTCGGCAGCCTCGGTGAGATACTCAACCGTACCCAGGTCTGCACCCTTACAAACCTTATAGGGTATTGAATTATCTAAGACGATAGACTCAATCTCCTCCTCCAAAGCGTCGGGGAGCTTAAAGCCTGCGTCACTGAAAATCTTAATTCCGTTAAACTCAAAGGGGTTGTGGCTTGCGGAAATCATAATACCTGCATCAGCCTTATATTTGCCGATAAGATAGGCGACCGCCGGGGTGGGAACTACGCCCAAAATCTTAACATTTGCTCCTACGGAGCAAAGTCCCGCAATAAGCGCTCCCTCAAGCATATCGCCTGAAAGCCGTGTATCCTTACCGATAAGGAAAGTGGGATGAAGGGTATCTTCGTTTGTGAGCACCATGGCGGCAGCCCTGCCGATATTCATAGCAAGCTCAGGAGTAAGCTCTGTATTAGCAATTCCTCTGGCGCCGTCTGTTCCGAATAATCTTCCCATTTTAATCCTCCGTATAAATTAAATTTAATGTTGTATTGTTTACTGATTAGTCCTCAAAAAGCGAGGGCTGTGAGCTTAGTGAATTTTGGGGCGGCTTTAAGCCTAAATGCTCATAGGCAAGAGCTGTTACGCATCTGCCTCGGGGAGTTCGGCTTATGAAGCCTATCTGCATAAGATAAGGCTCGTAAACGTCCTCGATAGTTACTGCTTCCTCACCTATTGCCGCGGCTATGGTATCAAGTCCAACAGGGCCGCCGCCGTAGTTTTTAATCATAGCTGTAAGCATTCGCCTGTCGTTTTGGTCAAGACCTAAGGAGTCAACCTCCAAACGGTCAAGAGCGGTTTTGGCAATTTTGTCGGTTATAACGCCCTCACTCATTACCTGGGCAAAGTCACGGACTCTCTTTAAGAAGCGGTTGGCAATTCGGGGAGTTCCTCTTGAACGTGAGGCAAGCTCCATAGCACCCTCAGGCTCAATGGGAATTCCTAAAATTACGGCAGAGCGAGTGATAATCTTTGCCAGCTCCTCGGGAGTGTAAAGTTCAAGTCTTAAATCAACTCCGAAGCGGTCTCTAAGAGGTGCGGAGAGCTGACCTTTTCTTGTAGTTGCTCCTACAAGGGTAAACTTCGGCAAGGGCAGGTGGTAGGACGCCGCCATTTGACCTTTGCCTGTAATTATATCTATCGCAAAATCCTCCATAGCAGGATAGAGAATTTCCTCAACCGAACGACTCATTCGGTGAATTTCATCAATAAAAAGCACATCACCGGGATTGAGATTTGTAAGTAGCGCAGCTAAATCACCCGGCTTTTCGATAGCAGGACCTGAGGTAATTCGAATATTGACTCCGAGCTCGTTGGCAATAATTGCAGAGAGGGTGGTTTTACCTAAACCGGGAGGGCCGTAAAGCAAAACGTGATCTAAGGGATCGCCGCGGAGCTTAGCGGCTTCAATATATACCCTTAAATTTTCCTTTGCCTTCTCCTGACCTATATAGTCCTCGAAGGTTTTCGGTCGCAGGGGGTTGTCGCCCTCAAAGGTATCCTCACGAATTTCCGTGGTGTCTACTATTCTGTTTTCAAAGTCAAAGTCATCTGAAAAAACATTGGCTGTCATAATTATCTACCCATTCTTTTAAGCGTTTCTGAAATAAGCTCGGTAACCGTCAGGCTTTGGTCTAAACGGGAGAGCACGGGGGTTACATCTGCGGCGCTGTAACCAAGTACTGCCAAAGCGGCAACTGCTTGAGGGATTTTTCCTGTATCGGCAATAACAGAGCCTTTGCTTTCCACGGTCATATCCGACTGAGGGAAAACCGAGAGCTTGTCTTTCAGCTCCAAGATAATTCTCTGAGCGAGCTTAGGACCTACTCCCTGTGCCCTTGTAAGAGATTTTACGTCCGAAGCCGAAACGCACATCGCAATCTGTTCGGGAGAAAGCTCTGAGAGCAGGGAGAGAGCCATTTTAGGTCCCACTCCCGATACAGAAGTGAGAGTCTTGAAGCAGGAAAGCTCCTGAGTAGAGTAAAAGCCGTAGAGCTCAACTGCGTCCTCTCGCACGTTTAGATAGGTATAGAGAGTAGCTTCGGTTCCATTTTTTATATTTTTCATGGTATTTAATGTGGTCTGGCATCTATATCCGACTCCTGCACATTCAATTACCACGAAGCCTTGCTCCATGTGGATTACATTTCCTCTTACGGAATATAGCATATCGCACCTCTTTTATTTATCTTGGGGCTGTGCCCGTCCTGCTGTTTAGAATTCTGCGGGCCTTTGAGCCGTTTGCGTGAATATGGCAAATTGCAACTGCTAAGGCATCGCAGGTATCGTCAAAGCGGGGCATCTTGCAGAGTTTCAAAAGCCTTTTGGTCATCTCCATAACCTGAGGCTTCTTTGCCTTGCCGTAACCGGTGACGGCAGTTTTTACCTGTAAAGGGGTGTACTCATAAACAGGGACTCCCGCAAGCTTTGCGCAAAGGAGAATTACTCCTCTCGCTTCGGCAACCTTAATTGCGGTTTTCTGGTTGTTTTGGAAGTAGAGAGATTCAACGGAGATTGCATCGGGCTTAACCTTCTCGATAAGCTCGTTCATCGAATCATAGATAGTCTTAAGCCTGTCCTCAAAGGGAATGTCGGCTTCCGTAAGAATTGCTCCGCTGCCTAAGGCTTTATATCCGCAAGCCGAGTAGGTTACTATTCCGTAGCCGACTATGGCATAGCCGGGGTCAATTCCCAAAACTACCATTCCTACTCCTCCTAACGCACATAGTTACACAATTATAAGTTATTATAACATAATAGGCTATAAATAGCAACGTAATTTGACGAAAAAATATGAATTATTTGAGAACATTTTCAGGCTTTATTGCTCTATAATAAACTCGGTCAATAACCTATTTTTTTCGCTCAAATTTAATAGTGTTTCCCATATAGCCCAGATAGACCCTGTCGGCATAAACCTCATAGGAAAAGGTATAGGTTTTGCATTTAGAAGTATCGGTTATGTAGATATTCTCATTATCCACGGAATATGTGCCCTCGATAGTATGTGCTTCGTCGCCTGAGGACGTTATTGTAAGCTTCGCCTTTTCCTCATAAAATTCAAGAGAAGCTGACATTTTATTTTCATTTCTATGTTCCCATGAGCCGAGAGTAAGCTCATCTGCACTGCTTGCCACTATCCGGCTGCAGCCTGTGCAAAATGTCATAAATATGCAGAGTATGAGAATAAATATTCTCCTCATTACGTTCTCCCTTTCTTTTCAAAAACTATTGAACTATAACATAAATCATGTATAATTACATTAGAGATATATAGCCGAGGTGAAGTATATGCAAAAGGAAATAAGAACCGAGAGTCAGGTTCTATCCCCTGAGGGCAGAGTCAGGAATCCCGGTTGGAGCCGCACTCCCCTCTTTTATCTTGATAAATCTTTACTTAAAAACCGCTTTTCCTTTTCCGAAAAGGACAGCTTCGTTATTTCAAATTCAGATATGACAATGCACCTTTCTATTGAGGAAAACGGTATAGTCTCCCAAGTTTCGGCGCTGATCGTTGATTATAACACAGGCTCTATCGAACACAAATCCCTGAGAAATTATATGTCCTTCGGCAGGCTTAATATGCCCCAAACAAGCACAAACGGCGACACATCCTTTGTAAACTCCCGGGTAGGTATGAATTTTTTGAACACTGCGCTAAATCGCTATATTCGCTGTGAGTTTGTCAATTTTTACAAGGACAAAAACCTATACATAAATCTTGAGCTTTCAGAGGAAACAGACGAGAGTCTCAACGTCCTTATACCTGATAAAAACAACCCGAAAGGCTTTTTGCTCAAGCGTTTTTTACCCGGTATGAGGGCTTCGGGTGTGGTAAAGCTCGGCGGTGCGGAGTATAATCTTTCAAAGGAAAACACCCACGCTTATCTAAATTGGACGCGACTTTATTCAGGAGAAAAAGCCTGCTATCACGGACTTTATGCCAACACCGAAATTGACGGCAAGCAGTTTGCGCTCTGTCTTTCAGGCGGTATCGGCGATGTCTCCATGGGCGGTGAAAACTGTTATTTTTACAGAGGTGTGGCTCATAAGCTCGCTTCCGTAAAGGCTTCGGGAACTGAAGAAAAGCCACATAAACCCTGGCGTTTCACTGCAGGAAGCTCCGCTTTGGACATAACCTTTAAGCCCACAATTAAGGGCGGTCATCTGCTTCATAAAAAGTGCGGCAAAAAGACCTTTATTTTCGGAAAGCTCTACGGCACTATCGAGCAGATGAACAGCGAGAAAATCACCCTTGACGCGGTACCTGCTCACCTTGAATTTTCTATGGCTTAACAAAATTTCTCTAATAACATCTTGAGAAAACACAAAACCGAGCTCACCATTATAAGTGAACTCGGTTACTTTTTTATATAGTATTGAAAATCAATAATACTAAAAATCAATTAGAGGCCTGCACGGCTTCCTCATAGATAAACTCAGCGAGTTTAAGTCTTGCCTGATACCAATCGTCAACCAAGATTACCGAGCCTGCGTGATTGAAGCCGTAGCTCCAAAGTCCGTTTGCAGGCATTGAGCAATCAACGATTTTGTAGTTGAGGAATGAGAGAGCATTTGCCATAAGGCCCGTGATTTCAGTCTTTTTCAGGTCAGTTGTGATGCAGGGTCCGATAGCATTTACGATACCGATAAGCTCGCCTAACGACGCAGTCTTAACCTGGTCGATAACGGCGCTCATGAACTTTCTCTGACGGTCGGTACGGTCCCAGTCGTCACCCGAATAGGTAACTCCGCCGTATGTACCGCCTCGGTTACGGGCATACCAAAGTGCCTGCTGACCGTTAAGTTTTACCAATCCTTCGGAAGCATTGAGATATTCAGTCTGATTGTTGTCATGAATCTGACCGTTAATATATCCAATCTCGTCGGCAGTAAGCTCAATCTCTACACCGCCTAAAATATCAACTATCTCCTTAAACGCAGAGAAGGTAACCATTGCATATTTATCGATTTTTATGCCGTAATTTTGCTCAATAGTTTGAATTGAAAGAGGTGCGCCGCCCACTGCGTAAGCGTAGTTGAGTTTATGAGCGCCTACCGTGGGAATTGCAACGTAGGTATCGCGAAGGAAGGAGGTCATCTTAATCTTCTGATGACGGCTGTCAATAGAAAGAAGAATCATGGTGTCGCTCAGGGCCTCTGAATTATCGGTACCGTAGAGCATGATATTCAGAACATAATCGTCACTCAAAAGCTCCCCTGAATTGGGATTTAAGGTGATATCCTCCGGCTTTGCGGCTGTCTCCCCTGTGGGAGTTGTGGGATTTTCTTTTTTGAGGTCTTCCTGAGATTTATAGTTTATGCTGTATAGTGTGCCGTGGGCATAAAAAAGACCTATTGCACCTACAAAGCAGAGAATCGTCAAAAATAGGCTCACACATCTTATAACCAGCTTACCGGTCTTTTTCTTCTTAGGAGCCCCGTGTTTAGGAGCTGAGCCCCTTGAGGAGCCTGAACGATTATTGATATTTACAAACTCTTCATTATTTCTCATAAACAAACACCCATCCTTCCATATAATACTATTTCTATTATAATTCAATCAAAAACCAGTCTACATTATACAACTACATATTGAGGTTATTATTCCAAATTGGAATTATACGCCGTAATTATCTAAAAATTCAACATTTTTCAAAATATGTTCTCTCCTCTTTCACAGTCTGTTCACAAAAAAAGAGCCGAGGACCTTTGTAAGCGCTCAACTCTGTTTTATCAATATATATTTTATAGCAGACTCTTTGTAAATGACTTGCGCAAAACAAGGACGCAGCTTATAAAACCGTATTTTCAGCTCATCTCATCAAGGGTGAGTGTGTAGGCGGGGAGAAATTCCTCCACAAAGACATTAAGCGCAGGAAGCGTCATTTCGTCAAGAGCTTCCCGGATAGTACGCTCTGCTTTAACAAATTCCTTATTACCCATCGAAAGCTCGCTGAGACATTTGATCAAAGCCGAGAGCTTGTCTGCCGCTTTCACATAGATTTCAAGCTCGCTGTCGGCTTTTGTTTCGTCAATGAGAGGCTCGTAGGAGGGTTTCAAATCATCGGGAAGCATTGATAGGATTTTTCTCTCGGAGATATTTTCAATCTGCTTGTAGGATTTTCTTATCTCCTCATTATAGTATTTTACAGGGGTAGGCAAATCTCCTGTTATAATCTCGCTTGCATCGTGAAAAATCGCCATTACAGCTACTCTGTCAGCATTAAGATTAGTGCCGAAACGGGTATTTGAAATAGTCACCAGGGCATGTGCTAAAAGGGCAACCTCCAGGCTGTGCTCAGCGATATTCTCCTGTCGGGTATTGTTCATAAGTCCCCAGCGGTTGATGTATTTCATTCTTGAAAGCATTGCGTAAAAATTATTGCTCATAAACGGACCTCAAAATTGCATTTTTCGTAAATATGTGTTATAATAAGTTATTATATACCATAAAATTCAAATGGTAAAGCTATTTTTATTTTTATCTTGGAGGTCACTATGAGCTTTGGCAGTAAAATTCTTGAATATAAAGAGGAATTTCTTAAAGATTTTGACGAGCTTTTGAGAATTCCCTCAGTCTCAGCAGAGGGCAGCCTTAAAAGCAAGGAAGCCTTAAACTGGATGCTCGAAAAAGCCGAGAGTTTCGGGCTGTTAACCAAAAATATCGATGGTAAGGCTGGTCACGCAGAGTTAGGAAACGGCGGTAAACTCTGCGCTACGCTTACCCACCTTGACGTTGTTCCCGCAGGGGAGGGATGGGACTGCGACCCCTTTGCTCTCACGGTTAAGGACGGAAAATACTTAGGCAGAGGTGTTTCAGACGACAAGGGCTGCGCGCTCATTACTCTTTACTGCTTAAGAGCCTTAAAAGAAGCGGGCATTGAGGGAAAGAATACCCTCAGAGCCATTTTCGGTACCGATGAGGAAACAGGTATGACCGACGTTGTAGCCTACTTTAGCTCCGAAGCAATGCCCGATATGTCTTTTACTCCCGATTCAAGCTACGGTATCTGTTCTGCGGAAAAGGGAATTTTACATCTTGAGCTTAAATCCGACCACAACTGCGAGCTTCTCTCCGAGCTTAAGGGCGGCAACGCCTTAAACGCTGTCCCTGACAAGGCGTACGCACTTCTCAACTGCACCGAGAACGACGACCACCAGCTTATGCGCCTTGCCGATGCAAAAGAGGGAGAATTCGAATTCAAATACACTATTGACGGACTTATGATTTTATGTAAAGGAAAGGCTGCCCACGCCTGTGAGCCGAATTTAGGTCTTAACGCAATCTTAGAGCTGGTTGACCTGCTCTCGGCTAACTTTGATTTTAGGAGTCTCGGAAATCTCTGCAACTTTATTAACACAAACTTCCACAGGGAATACGACGGCACATCACTTGGCATTAAAATGAGAGATTCTCAGTCAGGACCTCTTACAGCCTGCCTTTCAACTATAAATATTGACGAAACAGGCTCAACGGCTACCATTGACATCCGTTATCCTGTTACCTTCGGCGGTAAAGAGATTATCAGAAGAATCAAACACGCCGCTGAATACGAAAATGTTGAGGTTAAGGTTTTGAGCCACACTCTCCCCTTGTGTCTTGACGAGTCAAAGCCCATTATCGAAATTCTAAAAACTGCTTACAAAGAAGTTACGGGAGAGGAACCCTTAATGTACCACACAGGCGGCGGCACCTATGCCCGAAAGCTGGGCGGAAACGGCGTTGCCTTTGGTCCTATTTTCCCCGGTGAGGACGGCAGACTTCACAACTCCAACGAGGGCATCAGCGTAGAGAGCTTCTGGAAACACGCTGAGATTTGCCTTGAGGCTATGTACAGAATGTATATTGCCGAGTAAGCTATACCTACTTTAATTCGCACCCCCTTTCTGAAAGGAATTTAGTATGAGTCCTGAGAAAAAGATTTCAATTCAAGGAAAAAAGGCATTAAGCGGAAACATGACTTCTGCTGTCGGAGGATTTTTCTTCATCTCGCTTGCTATTATGCTTTTAGTCTACGGCATTTACCTTATCTTCACTTTAGGCAATTTCGCCCTTTTGAAGCTTGAGAACACTCTCCCCTTTGCAAAGGAAATTCGGAACAGTTTTACTTATGCAAGCTATGCCTTATTACCTATTGCGGTCTGCTTCGGTTTAGTTCTGTTATCTCCCCTTTTCTTAGGACTTCTCCGCTTTTACTATCTCTTGGCTAAAGGGAAAAGCCCAAACTTTTCCGAGATTTTCCGATACGTTGGTAAAGGCTATTCTCATGCGCTTTATTTATGCGTTACCATAATTCTCAGGTGCTTTTTACGGATACTTCTTCCTCTTGTACCTGCCTTTGTCAGCCTCATATTCCTTTACTTTGTCACCTTGGAGTTAGAGAGTCTTGCTTTTTACCATATAATATGGTATGTTATATCTTACGTCTTAATATTTTCAGGATTTTTGGGGGCTACGGCTCTGTGTCAAAAATACTTTCTCTGCTGCTTCATATTCTTTGAGGATGAAAGCCTTGAGATTGATGATATACTATACAGATCCAAAGAGTATATTGCGCCGTTTAGGGGTACTACCCTGAAGCTAATGCTCACCCTCAGCCCCTGTATTCTCTCCTGCATACTTATTATTCCGGCTGTTTTTGTTATTCCCTACGTTTTAACCTGTCTGAGTATATCCGCAAAATGGTTACTCGAACTGAAATTTGAAAGTAAGGATGATTAAATCATGTTAGTTTCACTTTGTGTTATTGCATATAATGAGGAAAAGGTTCTCAACGGTCTTTTCAGAAATATTGCAAACCAAAGCTATCCTCACGAGGAAATCGAGGTTATCTTGGTTGACAGCAACTCCAGCGACAACACCCGAACCATGATGGAGGACTTTAGAGATACCGCTTATAATTTCAGCAGAGTTGCCATTACCACTAACTCAAAGAAAAATCAGGCAAGCGCTTGGAACTGCGCTTTATGTGAGGCTTTGGGCGACGTTATTATCCGCATTGACGCGCACGCTCAGATTCCCAGAGATTTTATCGCAAAATGTGTCGAAAATCTTGAGGAGGGCGAGGATATAGTCGGCGGCGGCAGACCTAATATCGTTGACAACGAGACACCTTGGAAGCTGACTCTATTAGCCGCCGAGGAATCTCTTTTCGGAAGCTCAATCGCAGAATACAGACGTCCTACCGAGAAAAAGGAATATCACGATTCACTCTTTCATGCCGCATACAGACGTGAGGTTTTCGAAAAGGTAGGCGGCTTTAACGAGAGCTTGGGTCGTACCGAGGACAATGAGCTTCATTACAGAATCCGTGAGGCAGGCTACAAGATGTGCTCCTGCCCCGATATTGTTTCTTTTCAGCACACAAGGAACTCCCTTAGAAATATGATTAAGCAGAAATTCGGCAACGGACTTTGGATTGGTCTAACCTTTGGCGTATGCCCTAAGTGTCTTTCCTATTTTCACTTCGTTCCCTTTGTTTTTCTAATTATGCTTACTTTATTTACCGTTGCCGCTTTCTTCGGCTATGTTTACCCCATTATGTTCCTGGGACTTGCATACATCATGTTCGACTTCGTTAATACCGTAGGCTGTTTTGCCACCAAAAAGATACAGCCTCAGTTTATTATATTACCCTTTCTCTTTCCCCTCCTGCATATTACCTACGGTGTAGGAACCTTAGTAGGACTAATAAGAATGCCTTTCTGGATGAGAAAATTAGGCACTGCCCCTTACGACAGAATCGAGGAAGTACGTCAGGCTATGATTAATAATCACAGAGATAAAAAAGGGTGAGCGCATGGCGGAGCTTTTGAAACTAAGTGATGAGAAGCTCAGACAGCTTCAATTAACCGAGCTTGAGGCTCTCAGATTTTTCGACGAATTTTGCAGAAGTCACGACCTTACCTACTATCTCTGCGGCGGTTGCCTTATAGGCGCAGTAAGACATAAGGGCTTCATACCTTGGGATGATGACACCGACGTGCTTATGCCCCGTCCCGACTATGAGATATTTATTGAGCTTTACACGAAAGAGAAGCCTTCAGAAAGATTCGTTTTAGTCAACGACGACGAAACTCATTTTTCAGGAAATATTTTTGCAACTATATGTGACACAAATCACACCATGGTTAAGGACTATCAAGCAGATATAGATACTCCCCACGGAATTCCGCTTGACATTTTTCCTATTGACGGTCTTGCTTACGGAAAGTGCGCAAGATATATTCAGTACCTTTGGGTTATGATATATTCCCTTTTCCGCGCTCAGACAGTACCTAAAAATCACGGCGGTCTTTTAGGCTTTGGCAGTAAAGCACTTTTAGGTATTTTCAGAAAACCTAAAACCCGCTTCAAAATTTGGAAGTACGCTGAAAAACGCATGACACGTTACAGCTTTGACGAAAGCGCTTATGTAGCTGAATTCTGCGCCGGTTTTCACTTTATGAAAAAGGTTTATCCCAGAAGTATCTATGACGGTACTGTTGAGCTGCTTTTCGAGGGTGAAAAATTTTTCGCTATGAAAAACTACGACGAGTATCTAAAAATTCCTTTTGGGAATTATATGGAGCTTCCTCCCGAGGAGGAAAGACTTCCTCACCACGATATTGTAAAGCTTGAGTTTGATACTCCCTGCCGCTGAAATTTACTATTGACAAATCTAATATAATGGACTATTATATACACGAAATCTTTGAGGCGGGGTGAAAGTCCCCACCGGTGGTAAAGCCCACAAACGAGAGAAATCTCGCCGAGCAGGTGTGATTCCTGCGCCGACGGTAAAGTCCGGATGATAAAGGATTTTTTGACTCTTTGAAAAAGCTCCTATTTTTTTCAAAGGAAGATATCCTGTCATAAGTTTATGCCCTACGGTTTCGTAGGGCTTTTTCTTTTACCCTTGCCGCTTAGAAATTTAGGAGGTACATTATGTCAGAAAAAACAAAAAAGCAAGGCTTCTTTAATACAAGAAACCTTGTAGCTTGCGCTATGCTTGGCGCATGTTCAACAATTCTAATGCTTGTTGAGTTTCCCCTACCCTTTATTGCTCCGCCCTTCTATGAGCTTGATTTCTCCGAGGTACCGGCTCTTATCGGCGGCTTCGCTATGGGGCCTTTGGCAGGCGTTATTATTGAGCTTATAAAAATTCTCTTAAATTTAGTTATCAACGGCACCGATACCGCAGGAGTCGGTGAAACAGCAAACTTCGTTTTAGGTGCCATATTCGTCACGGTCGCTTCCCTTATCTACAAACACAAGAAAACTAAGAAAATCGCTTTTCTTGCTCTCTCTGCAGGCGGTCTTACCATGTCGTTAATGGCAACAGTCGTAAACGCCTTCGTTATGATTCCTTTTTACAGCAAGTTCCTCTCTATTCCCATGGACGTTATTATCGGCATGGGTCAAAAGATCTTCCCCTTTGTAGATAATCTGTTTATGTTCTGCCTTGCTTGCGTGCTGCCCTTTAATCTTATTAAGAGTATTCTTGTTGTGGGCGTCACGATGCTCATATACAAACCCATGTCAAAGTTCATTAAAGGAAATAGTTGACAAATCATAGGTATGTGATATAATAACGCTAAAAGTTACAGAGTAGAAGCTGTGCGTAAAGTGCTTTCGAAACGGGGAGTTGTTCGAAAGACGAAGGAGATTTTCTCTGCGGTACAGACTTCGCATCCCGCTGTTTATGAAAACCGTTAGGGACAAAAGCTCTTTGTGCTTTTGTCCCTTTTCTTTTCAGACAGCATAGATTACATCATAAAGAGGGTTATTCTATGAATGTTATTTTTCGCAAGTTTTCCGAATCTGCCAAGGAAACGACAAGTCTTAAAAATCTCACAATCTGCGCTTTGATGCTGGCTCTCAGAATTATCTTAGGCTACTTTGCGAATGTGAGTCTAAACTTTTTGCCCAACACGAAAATCGGATTTAGCTTCCTGCCGATTGCTATTGCAGCATATCTCTGCGGGCCTATTTACGGTATGATTATCGGAGGCTTGGGAGATTTCCTGAGCTGGGTAATTATGCCTGTAGGCGGCTACTTTTTCGGCTGGACCCTAAACGGCATTTTAGTCGGTATGCTCTACGGTCTATTTCTCTACAAAACTAAAGACAAACTGCTCCTAAAGCTCATAATCTGCGAGGTTATTATATGTCTATTCGTTGAGATGCTTTTAGGCTCCTTATGGCTCAACATACAATTCGGAAAAGCCTTTTGGGTTATGACCGGTATTCGCTCTATCGATGCGCTCATATCCTTACCTATTGAAACCGGACTTGTGTATTTGTTCACAAAAACAATACTCCCCAGAATTCCCATTCTGAAGCTAAACAGATAAAAACTGCCGAGGCGAAAACTTCAGGTTAATACATTAAACTCCCTTTAACAACCTGAATTTATTTTTATCAAATTCCAACAATCCGTCATCTCGCATTTTGCAAAGCTCATTAGACATGGCACTGCGGTCAACTGACAGGAAATCAGCAAGCTGCTGACGGTTAAACGGAATGGTAAAGGTCGAACTGTTTTGTTTTTTGGCTTCTTCAGATAAATATGAAATCAATTTTTCTCGTGTGGAACGCTTGGACATGTGACCGAGCTTCTGCACGAGTTTTTTATTTTTCTCGGAAATTGCGAAAAACAAATTCTGCACCACCATAGCATGAAAACGGCAAGCTGAAGAACAGGTAGTTATTATCCTCTTTACGTCAAAGAAAATCACTGCGCTGTCGGCAACCGCTACCACATCATTAAGCAATGGGCCGCTTTCGGGAGCAGCATAGGCTTCTCCGAACATTTCTCCTACACTAATCCGACCAAGAATACTTCTATTCCCCCAATAGTCGTCCCTCTGAATGTGTAAATCACCTTCCACTAAAACGGTAATATCACTTATATGCTCTCCCTGTCTGAATACATACTCACCTTTTTTATATGTGAAAAGCCTTGCACCAAGGCAAGAAAGCATGGCATTAATTTCCTCATCACCAACACCGGCAAACATCTGTGTTCTTTTTAGAATAGCTATATACTTTTTCATAAATCATCACTTTCTGTTGTAAATACAACCGAGATATTATATTTATTGTATTATAATTGAGCTGTAAAATCAATGGAGGTGTGAAACAGAAGCAGGAAAATAATTGCTATGATTTATCGAAAGGGCAATTTCTCTGTCACAGAGAACAAGACCTGAGCAAAAATATTATGAATTAAAAAGGAGAAATATATATGATTAGAAAAATAATCAGAATTGATGAAGAAAAATGTAACGGATGCGGAGCCTGTGCCGCCGCCTGCCATGAGGGTGCTATCGAAATTATCGAGGGTAAAGCAAAGCTCGTCCGTGAGGATTACTGTGACGGACTGGGCGACTGCCTTCCCGCTTGTCCCGTAGACGCAATAACCTTTGAGGAACGTGAAGCGCCAGCCTATGACGAAGCCGCTGTTCTCAAAGCAAAGGAAAACAAATCACCCGTAACGCTTCCTTGCTCATGTCCGGGTACTATGTCGAAAGCGATTAAGAGGGAAAGCCACAACCAGGTTGTTTCTGCACCTGTTGAGAGCCAACTCTCCCAGTGGCCTGTGCAGATTAAACTCGTTCCGGTAAACGCACCGTATTTCAAAGGCGCAAAGCTTTTGGTTGCGGCAGACTGTACCGCCTATGCTTACGCGAATTTCCACAAAGAATTCATTCGCGGTAAAGTGACGCTGATCGGCTGTCCAAAGCTGGACGCGGTGAACTACAGTGAGAAACTGACGGAGATTCTGCAGAACAATGATATTCAGTCCGTGACTATTGTGCGCATGGAAGTACCCTGTTGCGGCGGCCTGGAAATGGCAGCAAAAAAGGCTATACAGGATAGCGGAAAGTTCCTGCCCTGGCAGGTAGTGACCATCTCCATTGATGGAGAGATTCTGGAATAAAATATTTTTGCTGAAAGCAAGTGCCTAAAAAAGGAGATTGTATGAAAATGCAGGGAGACAGCATCATCAGTGCCCTGATCGGGTTGGTGGGAGCCGTATCTAATAACGGAAAAACAGAGCAGACCGACAGCGTGATCCGGGAAGCGCTTCTGTGTTTGACGGACACAGGCAGCGAGGAAGAAATGGTACAGAAGATACATGCAGAGAAATTCAGCATTGCGCCGGACTGTGCCACCTGCCTCAATCCCTGCGGCAATACTTCAGATTATGATATGACGCAATTTTATGCAGCAGATGCGAATGTCATCGCCGCAAAGCGGGATATGATCGAGACCATTTGTAAAAAAATAGGGTTGTCGGAAAATGTCCCGGAGGATGTCTATCAAGGGATTGCCTATCTTGGGTATGATCTGGAATCGGAGGCTTATGCGCAGATACAGCAGAAGATTATATGCTATGATTCAATAAATTGAAAGTTAAATGAATAGTTGCTTTAAAATCCACGCAGAAAGGACTGCCCGCCCCGGACTCGGATGCTAGCTACAACTGTGGATTTTCTAAAGGAAAGTGGCCAAGTGTTTCTCGTCATGACGGGGCCGCCTTTACGTTGCCATC
>JAQXHW010000074.1 GCA_029007475.1 Oscillospiraceae bacterium
ATTACAAACAGCAGGCAAAGGATGCGGTAGCGGCAAAACCCGACCTTATTTACGCAGTAGGGGAAAAGGCTGCCAAAGCCTGCGCCGACGCTACTAAGGAAATTCCCATAATCTTTGCCAATATTGCTGACCCCATAGCTACAAAGCTCCTTACCTCCTGCGAGAAGCCCGATAAGAATGTAACCGGCGTATCAGACTTTATCCCTGTTTATCAACAGCTTGAATACGCAAAGACTCTCTATCCCAAGGCTAAGAAAATCTCTGTAATTTACGGTGAAAAAGAGGAAACCTCGATTCTAATATCTTCTTTGATTGAAATGGAAGCGAAGGACTTAATGCTCAGCTACAAGAGCTTTCCTGCAAAGACCGAGGACGATGTAGAGAAAGCCGCTAAGGATGCAGTAAAGGACTGCGACCTTATTTATGTTGCAAAGGATAAGGTAACAAGCGCTGATTTCAGCGAAATTCTAAAGGCTGCAAAGGAAAAGAAGCTGCCTGTTTTCAGCTCAACGGCTGATTTCGTAAATAAAGGCGCCTTAGCAACCTCCGTGCACGATTATAAGAATATCGGTATTCAGGCCGCGAATATGGCTGTGATAATTCTTGAAGGCTTAAAAACTACAAATCAGATGCCGGTATACTATCCCGATATTTGCAGAAATATCGTAAATAAAAACACCGCAAAAACCTTAGGTCTTGAAGTTGGCAAAGAGAATGAGTATCTTACCTTAGTCCCTGCCACAGAATAATTACGGATAATTAATATAAAATTAATAGTTTCCCGTCAAATTGTACTTGATTTTTTACAAATAATGGTATAGAATAGAGTTAGCACTCAGGATATGAGAGTGCTAATTCTTAATTTATTGGAGGATTTTATTATGACTATCAAACCTTTACTTGATAAAGTAGTCCTTAAGCTCGACGATGCAGTTGAGACTACTAAGAGCGGAATTGTTCTTTCAACAGCCGCTCAGGAGAAGCCTCAGTTTGCAAATGTTATTGCAGTGGGCCCCGGCGGAAAAATTGACGGCGAGGATGTTACCATGTACGTTAAAGTCGGCGACAAGGTAATCACAAGCAAGTATTCAGGCACAGAAGTAAAACTTGAGGGCGAGGAGTACATAATTGTACGCCAGTCCGATATTCTTGCTATTGTAGAATAATTTATTAGGAGGTATATTAACATGGCAAAACAGATAGCTTACGGCGAAGATGCCAGAAAGGCTCTGAAAAGCGGTATTGACCAGCTTGCAGACACAGTAAAAATCACATTAGGCCCCAAGGGCAGAAACGTAGTCCTTGACAAAAAATTCGGTGCACCTCTTATCACTAACGACGGTGTTACCATTGCAAAGGAAATTGAGCTTGACGACCCCTTTGAGAATATGGGCGCTCAGCTTGTAAAAGAAGTTTCCATCAAAACCAACGATGCCGCCGGCGACGGTACAACTACCGCAACACTTCTTGCTCAGGCACTTATCCGTGAGGGTATGAAGAATGTCACCGCAGGCGCTAACCCCATGATTATAAAGAAGGGCATCGACAAGGCAGTTAAGGCCGCTACCGATGCTATTATCAAAAACTCAGTACAGGTTAAGGGCTCAGAGGATATAGCAAGAGTTGCTACAATCTCCTCCGGCAACGAGGCTATCGGTAATCTTATTGCTGAGGCAATGGAAAAAATCACGCAGGACGGCGTTATCACCATTGAGGAGTCCAAGACTGCCGAAACCTACAGCGAGGTTGTTCGCGGCATGATGTTTGACCGCGGCTATATCGCACCCTATATGGTAACCGACACCGACAAAATGGAAGCTGTTATTGATGACGCCCTGATTCTTATTACTGATAAGAAGATTTCCAATACTCAGGAGATTCTTCCTCTCCTTGAGCAGATTGTTCAGGCAGGCAGAAAGCTCGTTATTATTGCTGAGGACGTTGAGGGCGAGGCTCTTACAACTCTCGTGCTCAATAAGCTCCGCGGAACATTCACATGCGTAGCAGTCAAGGCTCCCGGCTTTGGCGACAGACGTAAGGAAATGCTCCAGGATATCGCAATCTTAACAGGCGGTACTGTAATCACCTCTGACTTAGGTCTTGAGCTCAAGGACGCAACTCTCCAGCAGTTAGGTCAGGCACATCAGGTTAAGGTTGAGAAAGAAAACACAATTATCGTTGACGGCGCAGGAAATCCCGAAGCAATTAAGGCTCGTGTTGCACAGATTCGTCAGCAGATTGAAACTACAACCTCCGATTTTGACCGCGAAAAGCTCCAGGAGAGACTTGCAAAGCTCGCCGGCGGTGTTGCAGTTATCAAGGTAGGCGCCGCAACCGAGATTGAAATGAAAGAGAGAAAGCTCCGCGTTGAGGATGCTCTCGCAGCTACTAAAGCAGCTGTTGAGGAGGGCATCGTTGCAGGCGGCGGAATTGCTCTCATGAACGCAATTCCTGCTGTTGAGGCTCTACTCAATGAGTGTGTGGGTGACGAAAAGACAGGCGTACAGATTGTTCTTACAGCTCTTGAGGAGCCTGTTCGTCAGATTACCGCTAACGCAGGCCTTGAAGGCTCCGTAATCGTTGACAATATCAAGAGAAGCGATAAGGTTGGCTACGGCTTCGACGCACTCACAGAGCAGTATACCGATATGATTTCAGCAGGTATCGTTGACCCCACAAAGGTAACGAGAAGCGCTCTCCAGAATGCAGCTTCCGTTGCTTCAATGGTACTCACTACCGAGAGCCTTGTAGCTGATATCAAGGAGCCTGCACCGGCTATGCCTGCGGCTCCCGACATGGGCGGAATGTACTAATAGATTTACTGTCAGCAGTTCTTATTCGAGAACTGCTGATTTTTTTGTTACAAAGCATTTACCGTGCATAACAATGTCGAAATATCCGTTGACTATTTTTCTTCCTCGTATATAATTATGACATACTGCAGAGAGAAATGTTATCTGCTTTTTGGAGGATAATATGAAAAGACTGATAATAACCCTTATCTCTTTGATATTGACAACGGTATTTTTTACAGGCTGTGCTGAAACTCCTGAAAACCCCACAGAGCCTACAACCGAAATCTATACAACTCAAGCGGCTACAACTCAAGCGGTTACAACCGAAGCACCTACAACGGCTCCACCTACGACTACCGAGATTGCCACAGAGCCTGAAGCTACCGAAGCGCCTGAAAAGCCCGTATCGCGGCCAACAAAACCCGAAAGACCTACAAGACCCACTCGCCCTACCTCAACTCAGGATGAGCCTCAGTTTGACCCTAACTATAAGTACATAGCAATAACTCTTGATGACGGCCCACATTGGTCATTAACCTATAAATTTGCCGATAAGCTGGCAGAGTATGGGGGAACGGCTACATTTTTCGTAGTAGGTAACCGTGTTTACGGAGAACAGGCAAACGCTATTAAATACGCTCACGATTTGGGCAATGAAATCGGCGTTCATGCATATACTCACGAGTACTACTACACCTCTTGCTCAGATAAAAAATTCCGTGAAGAGCTTGACAAAACCGCAAATGTTATAGAGAAGTACACAGGGGAATATCCTCTTGTAATGAGACCTCCCGGAGGAATGATAACCGATAGCAGAATTAAATCATCAGGCTTTGCGGTAATTAACTGGAATGTTGACTCTGCCGACTGGCAAAATGTTTTCAAAGGCGAAGCAGGAAGAAAGAAAATAATTAAAAATGTACTAAGCAAGGTTGACGAGGGTGATATAATCCTCATGCACGAAATATATGAGGACTCCTATGAAGCCTTCTGCGTAATTGTCGATAAACTTTATATAGAGGGATATCGCTTCGTAACCGTATCTCAGCTTTTAGGTCTTACCGAGAATAACATCGGTAACATCTACTACGGATACTGATAATATGTAATTTAGGGGCATCTGTTATATTGACAGGGTGCCCCTAATTTTATATAATTATAGGAAAGTTCGACTAAATATATTAGGCGGTGTAATTATGAAAAAGATAATCGCATTATTTGCTTTGATTGCTGTGATTTTTACTCTTTCAGCCTGTGCGTCAAACTCAGGTGCCGTAGGAAATACCACTGCTCCCGCTGCAACCGAGGACCCAAACCTTATTAACTGGAAAGATATTCCCGACGGTGATATTGTCGGTGCCTGGAAAGATACCTCAGTCGATTCGGACGAGCTTATTCTTTTTACTCCCGAGTGCGATATTCGTCTGGTAATGGGCTCTGCAACCATTTCTGCCGATATTAAATTCGGTGTTGACGGCAAGGGAGTAAAGTCAGCATATACTGAGTCAAATATTCTCTACGGTCAATGGACTTACACCGTTTCTGACGGCATCTTAACCGTAACCTATCCCGACGAAGAGAGAGTATTTACCTTTAAGGCAGCCGACTATACGCCCGTAACTCTCATAGCTGACGAAAACTTCACTCCCTCTGAGGAGCTTTTGGGCAAGTGGGAAAATAAGGAGTATTCCGACTCTTATACCTTTACCGACGACGGCTATATAACCTATGAACAGCATTATGACGATGATGTTAATGTATATGACAGCGAGGTGCTCTACACCTATACCGTAGATGGCGGCAATATCACTATGACATATATCGCTGACAATACCGAGCACAAAGAGATAAAAAACACTGTTGAATATTCGATTGACGGAGATAAGCTCATTATCGGCGGTTTCGACTATGTAAAGGTAACCGAATAAAGATGCATATATTGCATATTCTTGCATATTCCTTTGAAAAAATTAGCATACCTCGGCTCTGTTGCCGAGGTTGTGTTCTGTTAAGCACCTTTTAACAGCAGTAGTTATTTGGCAAAAATAACCAATAATTTCACAACATTATTATACTGTTGCAACAAAACAATGAAAATGTCTTATTCGGTTAAATAAGTCTTGCATAAATATTCTGATTGTGTTAATATTTATGCATAGCAAATCAATAAACAAATCTATTGGAGGTTTTTATTATGGCAAAGAAAGCAAGCAAAGATATCAAAAAAGTAGTTCTCGCTTATTCCGGCGGACTTGACACATCTATTATCATCCCTTGGCTCAAGGAAAACTACGGCGATCCCGAAATTATTGCTGTTTCCGGTAACGTAGGTCAGGCAGACGAGCTTGAGGGTCTTGAGGAGAAGGCACTTAAAACCGGTGCTTCTAAGCTCTATGTTGAGGATCTTACCGAAGAATTTCTCACAGATTACGTTTTCCCCTGCGTACAGGCCGGCGCACTCTACGAGGACTATATGTTAGGTACAGCTTTCGCACGTCCTCCCATTGCCAAGAGAATTGCTGAAATCGCAATTGCTGAGGGCGCAGACGCTATCTGCCACGGTTGCACAGGTAAGGGCAACGACCAGGTACGTTTTGAAATGGCTATTAAGGCTTTCGCTCCCGATATGCCTATTATTGCTCCTTGGCGTGAGTGGGATATTAAGTCCCGTGACGAAGAAATCGACTATGCAGAGGCACACAATGTTCCTCTTAAGATAAGCCGTGAGACCAATTACTCAAAGGATAAGAATATCTGGCATCTTTCCCACGAGGGTCTCGACCTTGAGGATCCCACCAATGAGCCTACCTACAACAAACCAGGCTTCCTTGAAATGGGTGTCTCTCCCGAACAGGCTCCTGACGTACCTACCTACGTTGAGATTCATTTCGAAAAGGGTGTTCCCACAGCTATCGACGGCAAAGAAATGTCCGCAACAGATATTGTTTTAACACTCAACAAGCTTGGCGGCGAGAACGGCATAGGACTTCTCGATATCGTTGAAAACCGTCTTGTCGGCATGAAGTGCCGCGGTGTTTACGAAACTCCCGGCGGTGCAATTCTCTACAAGGCACACCAGGTACTCGAAACTATCTGTCTTGATAAAGATACAGCCCACTATAAGGCACTTGTTGCCCAGAAGCTCGCTGAGCTTGTATATAACGCTCAGTGGTTTACTCCTCTCACAAAGGCTATTCTCGCTTTTGTTAAGGAGACTCAGGAAACCGTTACTGGTGACGTTAAGCTCAAGCTCTACAAGGGCAATATGATTAACGCAAGCGTTTCTTCACCCTATTCTCTCTATGACCCCGAGATTGCAACCTTCGATGAGGACGACGTTTACGACCAGAAGGACGCAGACGGCTTCATCACTCTCTACGGACTTCCCACCGAAGTTTACGCAAAGATGAAGAAGAAGAACGGTATTCTCTAATTATAAGTATAAATTAAAAATTAAATGCCAGCTTCCCCAAATTACGCAGAAACGTCAGGCTTTATAATGCCGATGCTTACAAGGCCGACAAGCCGAAATTCTTGTTATCTATGCTCAGACGAGCTTAGAATATCGGCTTTGCTTAAGGGGAAGCTGTACCCATTATTTTGAAAAGTAGGTTTTTTTATGGATAAAATGTGGGCAGGAAGGTTTTCCGAGAAGCTCAACGAATTAGCCGATGATTTCAACTCATCCCTTCGTTTTGACTGCCGTATGTATAAGCAGGATATTAAAGGCTCAATGGCTCATGCCGAGATGCTTGCCTCAAAGGGTA